>DATLWP010000057.1:0-7765 GCA_035576265.1 Candidatus Polarisedimenticolia bacterium | reverse complement strand
GCAGGGACGGCACAAGCTGAAATTCAACGAAGCGCTCAAGCGTGTCCTCGATCATCTTGTGACCGGCCTAATCGAGAACACGCGCCGCCAAATCCAAGCCAGCGGGGTCAAGGACGTCGAGTCCGTTCGCCGCCACCCGGCGCGCCTGGCTAGTTTTTCCGCCGAAGTCGCCGGGCACAACGCCAGCCTGAAGCGGTTTCTCAATGCTCGGCTCTACTCGCATCCGATTCTGGCCGAGGAGCGCGACCGGTCGGTCGCTGCGCTCGACGCGCTGTTTCGCTTTCTCCTGGAACACCCGGACCGGATGCCCAAGTATTATGCCGACTTGGCGCAAAGCGCCCATCGCCACCGCGTCGTCTGCGACTATATTGCCGGGATGACCGACCATTACCTCCTGCGCCAGTGTCACGAATTGCTGGGTACCTCGGCGACCCGAACGCAGTAAAGCGAAATCGTCATTGCCCACTTGGTGTCAGCCGCGACACCTTCGGCTGGCGCTTTCTTGACATCCCTTGCACGGGCTCTATAATTGGCCTTCGACTCGAAAATCACGGGGAAATTCGATGTTTCTGGATGTCAACGAACTCGCCCTCCGAAAGACCCGCATCCGGAAGACATACTCCCCGGGGACGCTCGATTTCCATTCCGGTGAGTTTCATCAAGTAGAACCCCTCGAGGTTCGCGCCACCGCCGAGCTGGTGGACGGCCAGATTCGCATCTATGGCAACCTGCACACGCGCGTCGAGTTGGTCTGCGCGCGCTGCCTCGATAGGGTGGTCGAGGAGATCAGTCGAGACTTCGATCTCTTCTACCGCCCGATGACCGCGATCCCCCCGGATGAGGAAGTCCACCTGAACCTCGACGACACCGATATCGCCTTCTTCGAGGGAGACGGCCTCTTTCTCGCCGATGTTCTTGCGGAGCAGGTGAATCTCGCGCTCCCTATGAAAGTCATCTGCTCGAGCGACTGCCGCGGGCTCTGCCCCCACTGCGGCGCCAATCTGAACAATGAGGAATGCCGCTGCGAAAAGAACGGCGCCGACCCCCGTCTCGCGCCGCTTGCCCGGTTGAAGCAGGACTGGTTCAAAAAGCAATAAAACGCTACACTATCATTTTGCGTTAGAGCCGCCCGAACGCGCGGCCTGTCACGAGGAGATCGAATGCCCAATCCGAAGCGACGTCACTCGAAGAGGCGCACATCCAATCGCCGCGCCCATGATCATCTTCATCGTTTGTCCCTGGCCGAATGCCCCAATTGTCACGAGCGGAAGCTGCCCCACCGGGCGTGTCCCAAATGCGGCAACTACAAGGGTCGCGAAGTGGTTGACACCGCGGCCAAGACGGCCTAACTTTCCCTCGCCTGCCGTTTCAAAGCCGGTGACTCGATGACCACCATTGCCCTGGATGCTATGGGGGGTGACCATGCGCCTCGCGCGGAAGTCGAAGGCGCCATTCTGGCCGCCCGCGAACTAGGCGTGCGCGTCCTCCTCGTCGGCATCGAGAGCACGGTCCGCCACGAGCTCGACCGCCATAGGCATGCCGGCCTGCCCATTGAGATCGTCAACGCAACCGAAGTCGTCGGCATGAGCGACTCGCCCTCGCAAGCGTTTCGCCGTAAGAAAGACAGCTCCCTTCACGTGGCCGCGCGCCTCGTTCGCGACGGCAAGGCCGATGCTCTCGTCAGCGCGGGCAATACGGGCGCGGTGATGACGGTCGCGCGCTTCGTCCTGGGTACCCTGCCCTCGGTTGACCGCCCGGCTCTCGCCGCCGCGTTTCCGAATATGAAGGACAAAGTCTCGGTCATCCTCGATGTCGGCGCGAATGTGGACTCAAAGCCCCAACATATCGAGCAGTTTGCCATCATGGGAGATATCTATTACCGCGCCATTTGGGGTGTGAAGAAGCCGCGCATCGCTCTGCTTTCGATCGGCGAGGAAGAAAGCAAGGGCAACGAGCTTACGCGTGAGGCCGCCAGCCTGTTGAAGCAGGCCCCGCTCAATTTCACGGGCAACGTCGAGGGTCGCGATGTTTTCCGCGGCAACGTCGATGTCGTTGTCTGCGACGGTTTCATCGGCAATATCGCGCTCAAGCTCAGCGAGGGCCTCGTCGAGCATGTCGGCGGCATGCTCAAGAAAGCGATCAAGAGCAGCCTCGCTTCGCAGCTCGGCTACGCCCTTTCCAGGCGGGCCTTCAACGCGTTTCGCAAGCGCACCGACTATTCTGAATACGGGGGCGCTCCGCTTTTGGGCGTCCGCGGAATCACCGTGATCGGCCACGGCCGGTCGAATCCCAACGCCATCAAGAACGCCATCCGCGTGGCCGCCGAACTCTGCCGCGCTCGCGTGAACGAGAAAATCGAACAGGAGCTGTCCGCTGCCGCCGCCGTCCCCGCCCGCGGCTGAGCCGGACGGAAATCGCCATCGCCATGAGTAAGCTCGCATTCCTGTTTCCCGGCCAAGCCTCGCAATACTCCGGCATGGGCCGCGATCTCGCCGAAAAATTCCCTGAATCCCGCGCCGTATTCGACGAAGCGGATGCCGTCCTGGGCTTTCCGATATCGAAGCTGTGCTTTGAAGGCTCCGAAGACGCCCTCAAACTCACCGAAAATACGCAGCCTGCCATCCTCACGGTCTCCGTGGCCGCCCATCGCGCGCTCGAAACGCGCGGGATCGCGCCCGATTTCGCCGCAGGCCACAGCCTTGGCGAATACTCAGCCTTGGTTGCCGCAGGCGCTTTGGAATTTTCGGCCGCCGTGACGATCGTTCGCCAGCGCGGCCGATACATGCAGGAAGCCGTGCCGGCCGGGGAAGGCGCGATGGCCGCGATCATGGGACTTTCTCCGGCGGACGTTGCCGAGGTTTGCAAGAAAGCCGCGCAGGACGAAGTGGTTTCTCCCGCAAACTTGAATTCCCCCGAGCAGACGGTCATCTCGGGAAGCGCCGCGGCCGTGAAGCGCGCCGTGGAAATCGCCTCGCAATCCGGCGCGAAGCGCGCGGTGATTCTCCCCGTCTCTGCGCCCTTTCATTGCGCACTGATGTTGCCGGCGCAGCAGCGCCTCGAGCCCGATCTGCGCGCCGGGAGATTCAGCCCGCTGCGCTTCCCGCTGATCACCAACGTCGACGCTGAAGCCGTCACCTCGGGCGACGAAGCCCGCGAAGCGCTGATCCGCCAGGTGACCCTGCCCGTCCGCTGGCTCGATTCCATCCGCGAGATGATCGAGCAGGGGGTGACGGTGTTCGTCGAAGTTGGCCCCGGCAAAGTTCTCGCGGGCCTCCTGCGCCAAATCGACCGCTCCGTGCGCTGCTTCGGCGTCGAGGACTCCGCCAGCCTCCAGGCGACACTCGACAAAATTGCCCAGGCCCGCGCCGAATCCTCCGACTCGTAGCGCCGGTGACTCGCCGGCTCTCGCCCCTGGGTTCGACGCCGCCGTTTCGCTCCTGCTGCTCGAACGCGCTGGGTGTGTCGGCCATCCTCGAAGGGTAGCTTGGGGACTCAGAAATGTAGCCCAGGTTTTGAGACCTGAGGATTCCCTAGGATTTTCTCCTGCCCACTTGCGCACCGCCATTTCATGCGATAGTTTCAATTCCCATGTTCTCGCTCAAAGATAAGATCGCTCTCGTCACGGGCGCGTCCCAGGGCATCGGCCGCGCCACGTCGCTGGCGCTCGCCGAGGCCGGCGCCAAAGTCGCCGTCGCCGCGCGCAGCACGGACAAGCTCGCGTCGCTCGTCGCCGAGATCGCCTCCGCGGGAGGCGAAGCGCTCGCCGTGCCCATGGACGTGGCCGATCCCACGCAAGTGAAGACCGGCTTCCAGCAGGTGCTCGCGAAATTCGGACGTCTCGATATCCTCGTCAACAACGCCGCGATCACCCGCGATACGCTTGCCCTGCGCATGAAACTAGAAGACTGGGAAGCCGTGCTGCGCACCAATCTCACCGGCGCGCATCTCGCCATCCAACAAGCGCTCGGCGCCATGCTCAAGCAGCGCTCCGGCCGCATCATCAACCTATCCTCCGTGGTCGCCGAGACGGGCAACGCCGGCCAGGCCAACTACGTCGCATCGAAGGCCGGCCTGATCGGCCTCACGCGCGCCATCGCCGTCGAAGTCGCTTCGCGCAACATCACCGTCAACGCCGTCGCGCCCGGCTTCGTCGAGACGCCCATGACCGATCCGCTCTCGCAAGAGCTGAAAGACAAGATGAAGTCGCTCATCCCGCTCGCTCGCTTCGGCAAGGACCGCGAAATCGCCACCGCTATCGTTTTTCTCGCGAGCGACGAAGCCGCCTACATCACCGGCCAGGTCCTCGACGTCAACGGCGGCATGCACATGGGCTGACGCGGGCGTATCGGCCTTCGAGGTTTTGCTATGTCGATCGAGTCATACGAACAGTTGGTTGCCTTGAGAGAGGTCGGACGGATTTGCCGCTGGGCCTTGGATGCGATGGCGGGGTCCGTCCGCGCCGGTGCGACGACGAAGGAGGTCGCCGACGTTGGAGCCAGGGTCATGCGCGACAACGGTGCACGCTCCGCTCCGGCCGCAGTGTACGGTTTTCCCGGCGACGTCTGCGTGAGCGTCAACGACGAAGCTGTCCACGGCATTCCGGGTGAGAGGCGAATTGAACCGGGCGATCTCGTGAAGCTGGATGTAACGTTCGAGAAGAACGGATACATGGGAGATGCTGCCATTACAGTGCCCGTTGAGCCCGTGACGAACGAAACCCGGCGCCTGATTTCCTGTGCAGAACGTGCTTTCTTTCAGGCCATGCGAGTGGCGCGGGCACGTCACCGTCTCAACGAGATTGGGCGCGCCGTGGAGCGCGAAGTCCAACGCAGCGGGTTTTCGGTGATCCGCGCGCTCGGCGGCCACGGGATCGGCCGTACGATCCATGAACCGCCCAGCGTGCCCAATTACAACGACCGCACCGCCGTCACACGGCTGGCGCCCGGCCTTGTCATTACCGTCGAACCGATCATCACAATGGGCGTCGGACGATCGGTGACGGCCGATGATGGCTGGACGGAGCGCACTGTGGACGGCCGCCTTTCCGCTCACTACGAGCAGACGATTGTCATCACGGAAAAGGCGCCGATTCTCCTGACCGCAGCATAGAGTTCGAAAACCGACGAATTTGGATCGCCCAAAGGTTGACCCGGCCTCAAGCCGCGCATAGAATGGGCAGGTTAATTTCGGGGTTCGGCCCCAGCCCGCAGTGTGGCCTCGGGGGGTGCAGGCCGCCAAAACCGGAGGAATAATCAGAATGGCCAGCGTCGAAGAACGCGTAAAGCAGATTATCGTCGAGCAGCTCGGTGTGGATGCAGGCGAAGTGACTCCCAGCGCTTCGTTCGTGGACGACCTTGGCGCCGACTCGCTCGACACCGTCGAGCTGGTGATGGCCTTCGAGGAAGCGTTCGGCATCGAGATCCCGGATGAGGATGCCGAAAAGATCGCCACGGTGAAGGACGCCATCGAGTACATCGACAAGCACGCCAAGGCTAGCAAGTAATCCGCTAAGTCGTCCCATCCCGAACAGGAGAGATTCATCGTTGAGCCGCCGAGTTGTCGTCACGGGTGTTGGGCTGATCTGCGGATGCGGCATCGGCACCGAAGAGGTTTGGAGCAACCTGCTCGCGGGCAAGAGCGGCATCGGCCCGGTCACGCATTTTGATTCCACGGGCTTCGACTGCCGGATTGCCGGCGAAGTTCGCGGGTTCGATCCGCTCCAGTGGGTCGAGAAAAAAGAACTGAAGAAGATGGGCCGCTTCATTCAGTTCGCCCTGGCTGCGTCGGACTTCGCCATGCGCATGGCGGGACTGCAAGTCACGCCGGAATTCGCGAACTCCACCGGCGTCTATATCGGCTCCGGGATCGGCGGTTTCGACGTCATCGAGCGCGAGCACTCCAAATATCTGCAGGGCGGGCCCGGCAAGATCTCCCCGTTTTTCATTCCCGCCGCGATCGTGAATCTCGCCTCGGGCCACGTTTCGATCCGCTACGGCGCGAAGGGCCCCAACTCGGCTACGGCCACCGCCTGCTCGGCCTCGGCGCATGCCGTGGGCGACGCCTTCAAAATCATTCAGCGCTCCGCCGCGGAAGTGATGATCGCGGGCGGTGCGGAAGCGGCCGTTACGCCCATGGGCGTCGGCGGATTTGCGGCCATGCGCGCGCTTTCCACCCGCAACGACGAACCCGAGCGCGCCAGCCGCCCCTTCGACGCGCAGCGCGACGGATTTGTCGTCGGCGAGGGCGCGGGCGTCCTGATCCTCGAATCGCTCGACTTTGCCCAGCGCCGCGGCGCCAACATCCTCGCCGAAATCGTCGGCTACGGAATGTCTGGCGACGCCTATCACATCACGCAGCCCGCCGAAGAAGGCGACGGTGGCTATCGCGTGTCGCTCGCGGCCATCAAGGACGCGAAAATTTCTCCCGCCGATGTCAGCTACGTCAACGCCCACGGCACCTCGACCCCGATCGGCGACGCGATCGAAACCACGGCGCTTAAGCGCGTCTTTGGCGACCGCGCGAAGAAAGTTCCCATCAGCTCGACGAAATCCATGACCGGGCATCTTCTCGGCGGTGCTGGCGGTCTCGAGGCGGGCATCAGCGTCCTCGCGCTGCGCGACCAGATTCTTCCGCCGACCGCCAATTACGAGAACCCCGACCCGGCCTGCGACCTCGATTACGTCCCGAACCAGGCGCGCAAGGCCGAGGTGCACTACGCGCTTTCAAACTCCTTCGGCTTCGGCGGCACGAACGCATCCCTGCTCTTCAAGCGCTGGGAAGGCAGATAGCAGCGTCGTTTCGTACCGGGGACGAAACGGGCAAAGCTGTGGGTCGGACTCGAATGTGGCGCCGCGCTTTAGCGCGGCATCTCTTGTTGCTCTTTGGAGGCATTTGTGAAAATCGGCGTTTGCGTCAAACAGGTTCCCGCCAAGGATGCTCCTCTCACGATTCTCGAGAGCGGCACTTGGATTCGCGAATCCGACATCGGATTTGAAACCAACGAGCCCGATGGTTTCGCGCTCGAAGAGGCGCTGCGGCTGAAGGAGAAGCACGGCGGCGAAGTCGTCGCCATCTCCATGGGCCCGGAGCGCGCCAAGCAGGCCATCAAGGAAGCGCTCGCCAAGGGCGCCGACCGCGGCATCCATGTCGCCGACGCCGAATTCTTCAAGCTCGATCCGCTCAGCGCCGCTCGCTCGCTGGCCGCCGCCATCCAGAAGGAAAATTTCGACCTCGTCCTTACCGGCCTGCAGAGCGACGACCAGGGCTTCGGACAGACGGGCGTGCTCCTCGCCGAATTGCTCGGCCGCCCGCACGCCACCATCATCATGCAGATCGAGGTCACCGACGGCCGTATGAAGCTCAAGCGCGAGCTCGAAGCCGGATGGTTCCAGTGGGTCGAGTTGCCGCTGCCGGCCGTTCTGACGATCCAGTCGGGCATCAACAAGCCGCGTTATGCCACCCTCAAGGGCATCATGGCGGCCAAGAAGAAGGAAATCGCCGCGGTCGACCGCGCTTCGCTCGGCGTTCCCGATTCGCCCACGCAGCGCGCCGAGCGCATCTACGTTCCCAAGAAGACGAAGCAGACGGAATTCATCACCGGCTCGCCGAAAGAAATTGCCGCCAAGCTGCTCGAAAAACTCCGCCACGAAGCGAGGGTGCTCTAGGCCATGAAAATCCTTCTCATCACAGAACAGCGCGAAGGCAAATGGAACAACGTCAGCTTTGAGACCCTCGCGGCGGCGCAGCAAATCGCCAAGCAAACGAA
>DATLWP010000056.1:0-1813 GCA_035576265.1 Candidatus Polarisedimenticolia bacterium | reverse complement strand
GAGCCGGTGGAACATTGCGATGAGGAAAGCTGCCGTCTTACCGGTGCCGGTCTGGGCCTGGCCGGCGACATCCTGGCCTTCGATCGCGAGCGGCAGAGTCTGGCTCTGGATCGGTGTGCACTGAACGAACCCCGCTTCCGTGATACCACGCTGTAGCGCGGCCGACAAAGGTAAATCGGCGAAGCGGAGATCGGAGAGGTGTTGGCTCGATGGCGGGGCGGTTTCTATTGCGGGCCTCGATACTTGCAAATTGACTTCTCGACGGTTAAAAATACCGGTACGCCCTCCCAGATATCCACAGTATTCCTGCGAGCCTCGAAGGAAGCGCCTGTCGCGACATTGTGCCTGACCCGTCAGGCTGCGTCACTTTCGGCTTAGCTCAACCGGGCGTATTCGACGTTCGCCTTTCCGCTCCCGGCGGCTTCGCGGGGAGTGGGTGATACCCAGAGGATCTTTTATTGTGAGTGATCAGATCGTACATACGACCGATGCGGCATTCGAAACAGACGTAGTCAAATCCCCCCAACCGGTCCTGCTCGATTTCTGGGCCGAATGGTGCGGCCCCTGCAAGATGATCGCCCCGATCCTCGACACCATCGCGACGCAGTACAAAGACAAGCTGCGCGTGGTCAAGCTCAACATCGACGAGAATCCGAAGACGCCGCCGAAATACAACATTCGCGGCATCCCGACCTTGCTGCTGTTCCGTAACGGCACCGTGGCCGCGCAGCAAGTAGGCGCAGTTTCCAAAGCGCAGCTCGAGGCATTCCTCGACACCCATCTGAATAGCGGCGCCGCCGATCGCGGCGCACGCACATAACCGTTTCTTGGCAACGAGTACAAGGTAGTGAGGGGATATTTAGGCAATTCGGCACGCGCCCGGATGAAAGACGGGCCGCGGCAGCCAGGTGACGGTAACGGCAAGCGGGGCGGTCGTCGGAATCGGCCGATGCGCGAGGAGTTCCCGGACGACGAAGAGTTCGACGTCATTCCGGCAGCGGAGCTCGCGCAAACCAAGAACGCGATGAACCTGTCCGAGCTGAAGACGCGCCCGGTCGCGGCGCTCGTCCAGCTCGGCGAGTCGATGGGCCTCGAGAACATGGCCCGCTCGCGCAAGCAGGACATCATCTTCTCGATCCTGAAGGCCCACGCGAAGAACGGCGAGAACATCTTCGGCGAGGGCGTGCTCGAGATCCTGCAAGACGGCTTCGGGTTCCTGCGCTCTGCCGACGGATCGTATCTCGCAGGGCCCGACGACATCTACGTGAGCCCGAGCCAGATCCGGCGCTTCAATCTTCGTACGGGCGATACCGTATCCGGGTTGATTCGCCCGCCGAAGGACGGCGAGCGCTATTTCGCGCTGCTGAAAGTCGGCGAGATCAATCACGACGCGCCCGAGGCCGCAAAGAGCAAAGTACTCTTCGAGAACCTGACGCCGCTGTTCCCGAAGAAGCGGCTGAAGCTCGAGCAGGGTAACGGCAGCACCGAAGACCTGACGGCGCGCATCATCGACATGGTTGCGCCGATCGGCAAGGGCCAGCGCGGCCTGATCGTCTCGCCGCCGAAAGCCGGTAAGACGATGCTCTTGCAGAACATCGCGGCTTCGATCGCCGCGAACCATCCCGACGTGCAGCTGATCGTGCTGCTGATCGACGAACGACCCGAAGAGGTCACGGAGATGGAGCGCACGGTGCGCGGCGAAGTGGTGTCGAGCACCTTCGACGAGCCGGCCAGCCGCCACGTGCAGGTGGCGGAGATGGTCATCGAAAAGGCCAAGAGGCTGGTGGAGCACCGGCGAGACGTGGTGATCCTG
>DATLWP010000055.1:0-22740 GCA_035576265.1 Candidatus Polarisedimenticolia bacterium | reverse complement strand
GAGATGCAGCAAACGAAGAGGCAGATCGGCACGGCAGTTCCCGCCAGTCGCCAAGCCCAACGGATGTTTGCGCGGAGCATTTCCCCACCTCCAGAGGGTTTCTCGAACTGCAACACTCGAACACGGACAGAACAACTAAGGGAATTCCCCGGAGCGCTTTACTTCCGCCAAGACGCTTCGATTTCCTCGAGCGTGCGGCCTTTCGTCTCCGGCACCAGATAATAAGAAAAGATCCACGCGCCAACAGCCAGAAGCGCGTACAGCCAGAACGTCTGGCTGGTGCCGATCTTTTCCAGCAAAGTTAGGAAAGTCAACGAAACCACCAGGTTCGAACCCCAGTTGAAGGTGGCTGACAGGCCCTCGGCGGAGCTTCGCACGCGCAGCGCATAGATCTCGGATATCAAGAGCCAAAAGATGGGTCCCAGGCTGATGGCGAAGGACGCCACGTAGAGCATCATGCTGACGACAGCCACCCAGGCGAATGCTCCGTTGTGCGCCGTAAAGTGAAACGACAGGCCGAGCAACGAGAGCGTGACCACCATCCCGCCAATCCCGGTGAGCAAGAGCGGACGGCGGCCCACGCGGTCGATCAGCCACATGGCAACGACGGTCATCAGGACATTGACGAGGCCGATGCCCGCCGTTGTGAGAATCGCCCCGGAATCCGAGGGGATCCCCGCCGATTGAATAATGATGGGAGCATAGTAAATGACGGTATTAATTCCCGTGACTTGCTGAAACACGGCCAAGCCGAGGCCCACGATGAGGGCAGCTCGAAGGGAGGGATGCAACAGATCCGACAGCTTGCCTCGCTCCGTCGTGAGCATCAGGCTGCGCTCGATCTCCGCAAGTTCATTTTCAATCGTGGAGGCGCCGCGAATCCTTTGCAAAACCGCGTGCGCCATTGCGGTTTCTCCCCGCTTGACCAGCCAGCGGGGACTCTCCGGCAAGAAAATCATTCCCAGGCCAAACACGGCGGCCGGCATTAGAGCGAGCCCGAACATCCAGCGCCAACCTTGATTCGACGCGAAGGCGTAGCCCACCAAGTAGGCGAACAAGATTCCGATGGTGATGGCCAACTGAAACAGCGAGACAGTCCAGCCGCGCGAGGCCGGCGGCGAAACTTCAGAGATGTATACCGGGACCGTGCCGGAGGACAGACCGATACCCAGACCCACAATCATGCGACCACCGATCAGAATCCCGGGTGAACCGGCCACGGCGCAGACAACGGCGCCGATCGCGAAAATGATGGCGGTCGCGATCAACATCGTCCGTCGGCCGAACATGTCGGCCAGGTGCCCGCCCACCAACGCTCCCAGTGCGGCGCCCGCCAACACGCCGCTGACGATGATCTCGAGCGCTAACGAGGAAAGCGCGAAGTCCTTCCTGAGGAAAAGCTCGGCACCGGAGATGACTCCCGTATCGTACCCAAAGAGCAGCCCGCCTAGTCCGGCGAATGCAGCGGCCACATACACGAATTTTCCTTCAGGTGAGCGCTCGTTAACCTCACGTGCCTGCCAGGAATCCTCTGCGGTCATGTCGCCTCCCAGACCCATATTCCACGCCAGTCTGTTGCTTTGCGCACCCCATGCGGCTCGTCGCCCCACGCGGCACCGAGGGCCTCCTTCAGCGTCGAACATGAATCGAGCCTTGGCAGGCGTGCCCGGAGAACAATCGCTAACGCAGACTGTGCAGGTTCGCGGGAACATTCTCCACGGATGTGCCTGTTCGGTCCAAGAGGAAAATGCGTCCAGACCGAGAACAGTAGTAACGGTCTTGCCCTCGCGAGGCTTGAGGAAGACCTGCCAAAAGTTCTTCGCGCCGAAGAAATAACGTC
This sequence comes from Candidatus Polarisedimenticolia bacterium, assembly GCA_035576265.1. Classification (GTDB taxonomy): domain Bacteria; phylum Acidobacteriota; class Terriglobia; order Acidiferrales; family UBA7541; genus Palsa-295. The sequence continues at coordinate 20,900 of DATLWP010000055.1, read as the reverse complement.
TCGGCGTGGTATCTCCGCGATGGAGAAGCAACCCCGGGTCCGGGTGCCACGCCTCGATGATGGCTGCGAGCCGGGCCGTCGAAGGCCCCGTCTTTTCTTGCACTGCCGCTGACCGGATATGCTAGATTGGCAATTCCTTTAGAGTGTAAACCATTCGCATGAAACGCCTCCTTTCCCGGCCCGCCGTTTGGCTGTTCTTGGCGCTCGCCAGCATCCCATGGAGCACGATCGCTTCGTCGCCACGGCCTGATGTATTGCTCCAGACGATGCAGCGCGAGCTCCAGCGCGCAACGACGGCGCTCGCCAAGGCAGATCCAGCGCCGTATTATCTGAGCTACGCGGTGGCGGACGGCGAAGCATCGACCATTCTCGCGTCGAACGGAAGCGTCCTGCTCTCAACGAGCGTGCGCCGTCGCCAGGCCGACGTGATGATGCGCGTGGGTTCGCCAGAGTTCGACAACACGCACGGCGGCAGCCGACCTTCCGGAATTCTTTCAGGCGCTCTCCCGCTCGATGACGACGCCGACGCCGTCTCGCGTGTTCTATGGCAACTGACTAACCGCGAGTACGATCAAGCGTCGGCGACATTCTTGAGGGTGAAGACGAGTCGTGCCGTGCGTTCGCAAGAAGAGGACGAGTCTCCGGATTTTTCGCAGGAAGCCCCGCAGAAACACGTAGACAAGACGGAGGTGAAGATTTCCTTCGAACGAAAGGTCTGGGAGAAACGGCTGCGGCGAATTTCGGCCGGTTTCTTGAAATATTTTCATGTGTACACGTCGCTCGTAATCTTGCAGGTTGGAACGACCCGGTCTTATCTGACGACGAGCGAGGGAACGGAGATCGAACAGCCATCAGAGATCAGCCGGCTCATCATCGAAGCTGAGACGCGCGCGGATGACGGCATGGAACTGATGCGCGCCGAGTCTCTTCAGGCGGCTTCGCCCGACCAGCTCCCTTCGGAATCGCAGCTTGCCGCCAAGGTGGACAAGATCGCCGCCGACTTGAAGGCTTTGCAATCAGCGCCGGTTGCCGAACCGTACGCGGGGCCCGCGTTGCTTTCGGGCAGGGCCGCCGCAGTATTTTTCCATGAAGTGCTCGGGCACAGACTCGAAGGGCAGCGGCAGCGCGGCGAGCGGGAGGGACAGACGTTCACGAAAAAAGTGAACCAGCAGGTGATGCCTTCGTTTTTGAGTGTTGTGGACGACCCCACAATGAAGGAACTGAACGGCGTGAGGCTAGCTGGGACGTACGATTTCGACGATGAGGGCGAACCGGCGGAGCGCGTGATCGCTGTGGAGAATGGCGTGCTGAAGAACTTTCTGATGTCGCGGATGCCCATCGCGGGTTTCAGCCACTCGAACGGGCACGGACGCCGGCAGGTCGGCCTGATGCCCGCGGGACGGCAAGGCAACCTGATCGTGACGTCGAGCAAGACCGTGAAGGACTCCGAATTGCGACAGAAGTTCATCGACGAGATCAAGAGACAAGGTAAGCCCTACGGATTGTACTTCGAGGACATCCAGGGCGGATTTACACTGACGACACGGATGCAACCGCAAGCTTTTCAGGTGATACCAGTGATGGTGTGGCGAGTGTATCCGGACGGGCGGCCCGACGAACTCGTGCGCGGCGTAAACATCGTCGGAACACCGCTGCTTTCGCTGAACAATATCATTCTGACCGGAGACACGACGCAGGTCTTCAACGGCGTCTGCGGCGCGGAATCCGGGCAAGTGCCGGTGGCGGCCGCGGCGCCGGCCATGCTTTTCTCTGAAATCGAAGTACAGAAACGAGCCACGGGTACGCAACGCCCGCCGATTCTGCCACCGCCTGGGTTCGACGATCCTCCACAGCCATCTCACACGAAAGCCACAGCCGCTCCGGAAGGCAGCCTATGAACCGAAGGGCGAGAACAGCTGCGAGATCCTTCGGGAGAACGATCTTGGTACTGCTTGTGTTGGCATGTGTTGTGCCCGCTCGAGGCCGACAGACGAAAGCGAACGGCAACGCTTCCGGGTTTAGCGCTGCGTCCCGCGATCCCTTGCTCGTACCCATGCGTGCGGAACTCGCGCGGTCAAAGGCGCGTCTCAAGATGGACCACGTGCCTGCACCGTACTACATCGAGTACCGCCTGTCGGACGTGGACGAATACGACGCAGAAGCCACTTTCGGAGCGCTACGCCAGGATCAGCGTGTGCACACGCGCAACGTGCGCGTCGTCGTGCGAGTAGGAGACTACAAGAAGGACAGCTATTACGGCAGAGGAACCGGGGTCGTGAATCTGGCGCCGATTGACGATGATGCCGTCGCGCTGCGGCGGCAATTGTGGGCCGCGACGGACCAGGCTTACAAGGCCGCCAGCGAAGCGCTGGCGGAAAAGCAGGCGGCCCTGCGCCAATACAATGCCGACCAGCCGATGGACGACTTTGCACACGCGCCGGAACTGGAGTTGATTGGACCGCTCGTGAAACTCGATTTCGACCCAAATCCATGGAAGAAAATGCTCGAACGATCGACGGCCCTTTACCGGACCGATCCGAAACTCGACTCGCTTTCGGCCGTGCTTCGTTTTCGAGCCGTGAACCAATACTTCGTAAACACAGAGGGAACGGCAACGCGCCAGGGCTACACAGTCTACTTCCTGATGATAGTGGGCTCGACGCAAGCAAAGGATGGGATGCGCCTGCAGCGTTCGCCGTACTACAGCGCCGGAACTTTGAAGGAATTGCCCACGCCGGAAGAGTTTCAGTCCGACGCGGCGCAGATGATCGAGACGCTGACACGTCTCCGGGAAGCTCCGGTCGTAGACGAGGAGTACCGCGGGCCCGTGCTCTTCTCCGCAGACGCAGCCAGCGATATTTTCTACGGGATGATAGGGCGGAACGTCCTGGGGATCCGGCCGCGGCCGGGAGATTCCGGGCGGACAACGGGCGAATATGCCGCATTCTACCAGGGCCGTGTTCTGCCGAGGTTCCTGTCCGTGATCGACGATCCCACGAGGAGAATGTTTGACGGAAAGACGCTAATCGGCAGTTATGAGACGGACGATGAGGGTGTCCGGGCAGTGAGAGTCCCGCTGATTCAGGATGGAGTGCTCGTGAACTTTCTTCTCAGCCGCCAGCCCATCCGTGACTTTCCGGAATCGAATGGTCACGGTCGCGCCGCGCCAGGCCTGCTTGTTAGCCCCAGCATCGGGAATTTGATCGTGGAGTCCAGGCAGGCTCTTCCGGCTGCGGAACTGAAGAGGAAACTGATCGAACTCTGCCGGGAGGAAGGCACGGAGTACGGCTACTACGCTGAGACCCTCGGGGGACCGAAGTATCAGCCCCTGCTTCTCTATCGCGTGTATGTGAAGGACGGACACGAGGAACTCGTCCGTGGCGCAGTTTTCGACGAGCTCGACACACGCGCGCTTCGCAGGAACCTGGTAGCCGCAGGCAACGATCCTCGAGTAAGCAATCGTTCGGATGCGGTCCCAACGACTGTGATCAGTCCGTCGATCCTATTCGACGAGTTGGAAGTGAAGCGCACGGACGCGGAAAACACCAAGCTGCCCGAATATCCGCCACCGGATCTGACGCCGTCACACTGATCCGCTCTCAGCCGCTCGCACTTTTGATGGGCCGGGAGCGGCCCTACCGCTTGGGGAAGTCGTACCGGATGCCGCAGTGAACCACTACCGGCAAGCCGATTTGAGGAGGCGACAGCGAGGTGCCGGCCGTCGCGATGTACTGTGTATTGAAGACATTTTCCGCGGCTCCAAAGGCCTCGATGCCGAACGCGACTCGGCGCGAGATCATCGCATCGAGAACAAAGTAGCGGTCCAGGGGAAGCTGGTTGGTGTCATATTGCAACCCGATCATGCGGCCAGCCACCGAAAAGGAGATGCGCGAGGGGTCCGAGTAGCGCGCCTGAAACGTGAGGACGTTGTGAGGAATCTGGGCAACCCACGTGTTCAGGAGCGAGGGCTGGCCGGGTGCGCTGATCACCTTCGCGTCCACGTACTGATAGCCCCCAGACAACTGGAGGCGATCGGTGATCTGTCCGATGGCGCTGATCTCGACTCCCGGAGCGCTCGTGCGGCCGAGATTCTCTCGGACGAATTCATTCGTGTTGGGAGGAGGAGGCTGCGGGCAGAGAGGTGAAGGGTCGGGAACCTGGCAACTAACGTTGGCGATCGAATTGATGATCTCGTTGAAGAAAAAGGTGCCGCGAAGCTGGATATGCCGGTTCCAGCCAGTGACAGCGACGCCCGCTTCGCCGCCGGTCAGGCGCTCGGCTCGGAGGTAGGCATTGGCATTGACTTGATTGTTGGCCTGGCGAAACCCGCGATAGAGCTCGTTGAGAGTGGGGGCGCGAAACGCGCGATAGACGGATGCCGACCAGGAGACGTGAGAATTCAGTTGGTTGAGCAACGTGGCCCGCGGACTGAAGGCATCGTAACTGCGCGCGGCAAATGATACGTCCGGCGGGCAGGGTGCACGGAACGGAGTGCACAGCGCCGAGGCGTCGAAATTGCGCCAATTGTCGTAACGGGCGCTCAAGCTCAGCAGCCAGCCGGGCGCTAATTGAATCAAATCCTCTCCAAACAATCCGATGGTGCGCTGGCTGCCACCCGCGATGTTGAGGCGCAGCGGATTTCCGGTGGACGACGAAAAGATTCTTTCGTGACTGTGACCTATTTCCTCGTGCTCGTCGAATCCGGCGACGAGCGTGTGGCGCTGTCCCAAACTTCGCGACCAAACTGCGGAGCCGCCGACCCTTTGCGCCGGCACGGTCTGGGAATTCACAAGAGCCGCGCTGTTTTGGTCGAATGCCACGGAGTAAAACTGCTGATGATACGTCTGGGCATCCCCATAGAAACGGAGCGTGAAGGTTCCGACCGTGCCCAGGTCAAGATTGGCACCCAGGGCGCCTTCGCCGAGACGAATATCGTTGGTCTCGCCCACGATGCCGTTGTTGCGCGAGTCATTGAAAAACGAGCCGCGAGCAAAGACAACACTCCGAGCACCAATCTTGCGGCCAATCGTGACGTCGGCAGTGCCGTGCCGAGTGGCGGCCCGCGTGTTCATTGTTCCGCGATAGGCTTCGGGAACGAGGAAGTAGCCGTCGGTGCGAAAAGCCTCGCCGGCCACGATTCCATACCAGCGTTTGTATTGGCCGCTCGCCGAGAGCGATACGTCTTGCGTGTCTTGATTTCCGTAAGAGGTTTCAATCGCGATACCGCTCGGGTGATAAGGCCGAGTGAGGAATTGAATGACGCCACCCAAGGCGGAGCTGCCATACAAGCTCGAGGCTCCCTCCTGTGCAAATTCAATACTCTCGACCGAGGCACGTGGAACACGATCCCAATAGATCCATGAGCCGAAGGGATCGTTGAGCGGAATGCCGTCGTTAAGGACAAGCGCGCGGCTTGCCCCACTGGCGCCCAGCCCTCGCAAGGAAACGCCCATCGTGGTCGGGTTTGCGGTGCGGCTGCTCGTACGGCGAAACAGACTAAAACCGGGAACCTGGCGGAGCGTGTCGTCCAGGGTAAGCGCGGGCGTGGTACGCACGTCTTCCTTGGTGAGCTGAATGTCGCTAATCGGCGCCTGGCCCAAGGGCGTTTCACTGCGTGTGGCGGTCACCATGATTCGTTGAGTGAGCGAGAGCGGTTCGAGAACAACTTCCACGTGCACTGGAGTTCCGGAAGCACTGCTCCAGTTACGCTGCACGGTCTTCATGTTTTTGGCGGTGATGGAGAGCGTTCCTTGGTCTCCCGGGACGTTTTCGAAGACGAAGACGCCGGACGCATCGGTGTTGGCCGTTGCGGAGTAGGATTTCGCGCGGAGTTCAACCTGCGCATTCGGCACGGAGGCACCACTTGTGTCCCGCACAACGCCTTCGACCCGAGTACCCTGCGCGTTTGCGCGCGGCGCTCCCGCGATTGAGAGGCAAGTGCAAAAAACCGTCCACGCAAGTGCTGTCCGAGAAAACCGACATTTACGTCGAACCATCGTCTTCATCCCGTTACTCCAGAATCCTTATGATGCACTGGTCGCCCATGGCGTTCGCCTATGAACGCAGCTTGCGTCGAGAGAGGTGAAGAATTGAAAAACCCAGTGTTCCCCGCCCGCCGAAAGCGAACGCATTATGCTATCTTGCCTCCTGCGGGAAGTCCATGACCGAGGGGAGGCCAAATGACATCGCCGTCGCGGCGCCGTAGCGATCGCGTCTCGTTGACATTGTTGCTGGAAATTGCCGGGACGGACAGCCACGGGCAGGAATTCAAAGAACCGACGCGGACATTGTTGATCAATCGCACCGGCGCCGTGCTCGTCTGCGAGCGGGAACTGGAAGCCGACCAGGTGATTCATCTCCGCCGCAGGGCTCCGAGCGAGGCGCATCGAGAGGGGCAAGCGCGAGTGGTAGGGCAGTTTGGGCGTCAAAAGGACGGCTATCTCTATGGCATCGAAATCCTGAACAAGGACGCGGATCTCTGGGGAGTGGAATTCCCGCCGATCGCCGAATCTCCGGAGACCGTGGCGCGAATGCTGCTCGAGTGCAATTACTGCCACGGTCGTGAGGTCGTCTACCTCAACGAACTGGAACTCCGAGGATTCGAAACCAACCGGGGCATTGCGCGCCACTGTAAGAGGTGCGGCGTGCCGAGCATCTGGACGCAGGCCCCGCACGAAGACGAGCAGAAGCTCACTGCGCGGGAAGCTCGCGGGCGACGCGCGGGTGAATCCCAGGGGACCGCGCCGGCCCAAGGTGAGCAGCGAGAACGCAAGCGGATGCGCCTGAAGACGCGGCTTACCGCCTGCATCCGGCAGGCGGGTACGGACGATGAACTGGCCGTTTGCGAAGACATCTCTCCCATCGGAATGTGCTTCCGAAGCAAGCGCCGCTACGAGGCTGATAGCGTGATTGACGTGGCGGTGCCGTACTCGCCGGAAGCAGCGAATATTTTCTTGCCGGCCCGCGTCGTCTATTCCGAAAAGATAGCGAAGGCAGGGCTATACCGACACGGCACCGAATACCGCAAAGCAGGTTCCGAACCACTCTGACGCCGGTCGCCTGGCATTCCGCTGGGGATGATGCTTAACCCACAGAGATGGGGGAGCGTTCGCGAGCTCGGCGGGCGTGGTAGCGCATGGCGATGTTGAGGTGCACGTTTCCGCTGGGAGTTTCAAAGCGCAAGATCGTGGCTTCGGAGTCTTGTCCAGCTTTGGCGCACTGCTCTTCGGTTAGCACGGCAGGCGGGAAGACCTTGAACTGAAACCCGCGATCGTTGAGCTGGGTAACCGCGTTGCCAATCACCATGTTCGCGAGTTCGCAGACGGTCTCCGGCACGAGCGACTCCGCAGGATCCACTTCGGCTCCGGTGAGGTAGGCGGCCACTCGAGTCGCGGCTTGTGGTTCCATGTCGAGCACGATGCGTCCCTCGATCTGTCCTTTGAAGGTGACGACGGCGGCGAGGCCTTTCTTGCGGTAGCCCTCCTCCTCCATCTCGACGTCCGCGATCTTCGCCGGGGCCTGCATCATCTCCGCCAGAACAGTATCGAGTGACCCGATAAAAGGCTGGATGAGGTCCATTCTCATTGCGGAGTCTCCTTTCCTGCGCCCGCGTGCGCGGTGACGCCATCGTCGTTCAGCACGTAGCGCACGATCTCGTAGAGCGCATCGGGCTTCACCGGCTTTTGCACGAAGTGGCGCGCGCCCTTCTGAAGCGCAGCGAGAATGTTGTCCTGGTAGCCGACCGACGAGACCATCACGACGCGAGCGTCCGGATGCTGCTGGACAATGTGTTCGACGGCCTCGATGCCCTCCATTTGCGGCATGGTGATGTCCATGAGGACAATATCGGGATTCGTGCGCGAATACTCCGTTATGGCGGTGCAGCCGTCGCCTGCCTCCCCCGCCACCTGGCCGCCAAACGACTCGATCATCTTCGCCAGACTCTTACGGGCGAAGACGGAATCGTCCACGATGAGGTAACGAACCGGCTGGTTGTCTTTTCGCGTCAAGGCTTCGAACTGTTTCATGACGATCTCCTCCGCACAGATCCTTCTCCGGCAGAATCGTTTTCGGGAGAACCCGCTGCGACCGGCTCGGCCGGCGGCTGATCGGGCGTGCACTTCGCCTGCAGGATGCTTGCGAGCCCTTGCAGTGCGACCACTCGGGAAACAAAGCCGCGCTCGATGGCCGAGCGAGGCATGCTGTCCACAACGCAGGTCTCCGGGCTCTGCGCGATCGTGTATCCGCCGGCCGCTCGCAGCGCGCCCAAACCGTCGGCGCCGTCGTCGCCCATGCCGGTCATCAGCACGCCTACGGCTTTGCCGCCAAATTCCCGGGCCACGGACTGAAACAGCACGTCGACCGACGGCCGGTGACCGTTGACGCGCGGCTGATCCGCCAAAATCGCAATGTCGCCGTGTTCCATGCGGCGCACCTTCATGTGACGGTCACCCGGGCAGATCAGTGCACGGCCGGCGAGCAATAGGTCGCCGGATTGCGCCTCTTTCACTTCGATGGCCGAAGATTCATGCAAGCGCCGCGCAAACATTTCCGTGAATCCCTCGGGCATGTGCTGCACAACCACAAGACATCCCGGAAAATCCCCCGGAAGCTGCGAGAAGAGGTATTGCAGCGCGTTGGGCCCCCCGGTGGAAATGCCGATGGCCACGATCCGCGAGGGCCAGCGCGGCTGCGTCGAGAAGCCGCGCGACTCCTTGGGCTTCGCGGACGGCAGCGTGATAATCATCTTGGGCGCGCCGGAAGCCGCCGCAACCTTGATCTTGAGGGCGAGCTCGGAGGCAATGGGCGTGAGGCGGCCCGCCGCGGCGTCCTGCGGCTTGGTGACAAAATCGAAAGCCCCGAGGGACAACGCCTTCAACGTGAGAGATGCGCCTGCATCGGTATGGGCGCTGACCACGATGACCGGCACACGATGCTTCCCGGTGATCTGGCGCAGCATCTGGATGCCGTCCATGCGCGGCATTTCCAGGTCGAGTGTGACCACGTTGGGACGCAGCTCCTCGATTTTCCGCAGTCCGATCAAACCGTCCATCGCCGTCCCCACGACTTCGATCGAGGAATCGTGCAGCAGGATCTGAGGGATGAGCTTGCGCATCAGCGCGGAGTCGTCCACCACCAGCACACGGATCTTCGGGCTCATGCCGTGGCTCCCACCGCCGGGATTCTGGACAGATGCGAAACCACTGCCGACACGTTCAGGATCAGCACGACGGTTCCATCGCCCAAGATGGACGCACCGCTGATCAGCGGAGAGGTAATGAGTTGGTCCTCGAGGGCCTTGATGACCAACTCTTCCTCGCCCATCAGACTGTCTACCGCCAAGCCGAAACGGCGTCCAGCCGTGGCGATCACGATTACGAAAATGCGATTCTCCTGTTCGGCCGCGGCCTCCGTCCCGAGCCGGTCGAGCCGCACTAACGCAAGAACCTGGTCGCGCAACTGAAAGACTTCGTTGCCGTCCACACAGTGAATGTCTTGGTTGGTGATTCGCGTAATCTCCCCGACCGCTGCGAGCGGCACGGCATAGAGCCGCCCATGAACACGGAACAAAAGCGCCTGGATGCTGGCGAGCGTGAGCGGCACGAAAAGGCGAAACGCAGTCCCCTTTCCGGGCTCGCTTTCGGTCTCGACGGAACCCTTCAGGGACTCGAGCGCTGACTTGACGACGTCGAGGCCGACCCCACGCCCTGATATTTCCGTGACTTCATCCGCGGTACTGAGGCCTGGGGCGAAGATCAACTGCAGCGTTTCGGATTCATTGAGCCGCGCAGCTTCTTCGGCGGTCACTATTCCGCGGTCGATGGCCCGGCGAACGATCTTTTCCCGATCGAGACCGTGGCCGTCGTCGGACACTTCGATCACGACCTGATCGCCGTCATGGTACGCGTGCAGGCGGATCGTGCCGCGGCTGGGCTTCCCGGCGGCTTGGCGTTCGGCCGTCGATTCGATGCCGTGGTCAGCGGCGTTGCGAACCAGATGCGCGAGAGGGTCCGCGAGCGAGTCCAGGATGCCCTTGTCAAGGTCCGTGCTCTGCCCGCTGATTTCCAGGCTGATCTCCTTGTTGCGCAACCGGGCCACATCGCGGACGATCCGCGGGAAACGCCGGAAGAGCTGCTCTACGGGTACCATGCGAATCTTCATCACCGATTTCTGCAGCTCACCGAGTACGCGCGATTGGAACGCCAGCGCGTCGGAAAACTTTACCCGCAGGGGATCTTTCACGTAGCGATGCTCGAACTCCGCAATCGCGCGTTGCAGCATGGACTTGCCGATGATCAGTTCGCCGACCAAGTTCATCACCGTGTCGATTCGACCCGCATCGACCCGCAGCGTGTTTTCGGCGGCATGGGCCAAGCCAGCCGAGGCGCCCGGCTCGTGGATCTCTTCCTCAGTTGCCACAGCCGCGTCTGCCGGTGCCTTCACTCCAGCGGAAACAGCTGCCGCCTCCGACTCAACAAGAATCTCCAACAGATCGCGCGGAGCTGGCTGTGGATCGGGCAGCCTGTCGACGGAAATTCTTAAGACGATCGAAGGCACCTGACAGCGCTTACGGATCCAGTCCGCAGGCTTCGTGCTCGATAAAGCCGCTTCAATCAATCGAACGGGTTCCGCGGGCGCGCTTCCTTCCGGACGGATCGCCAAAACCTTCCCCGCGCCCTCGAGAGCCTTCCGAGCTAGCTCGAAGGCAGCCGCGGGAAGAGGCGCTTGCGGATCGAGGTGCAGCGCGACGTTGTAGACCGCCTCGCCGCTACGAAAGGCTTCAGCAATCATGAGCCGCTCGTATTCTGTCCATTCAAATTTCGCTTCCGACGCCGGGATCTGCGGCTCTACTTCCGGTTTATGCAAGAGCTTCCTGATGTGCTCGCGGAGTGCGCCACCAACGGGCGGTTGCATCCTATTTCGATAGGCCGCGAGCATTTCGTGAAAGGTGTCAGCGGCCGTAAGGATCAGCTCGGCGATCAGTCCCGGATTTTGCTGGGCCAGCTCAGGCGTGAGCACATCCTCGAGTTCATGGGCGAGTTCGCTCAACTGACGGAAGCCGCAGGCAGCCGAATCACCCTTCAGCGTGTGCACAGCGCGCCGAACACGCCGAAGCTGCTCGGTATCGCTGGGGTGCTCCTCGAGCGCCAGGCCCGCCTCGTTCAGGCCCTGGAGAATCTCGTCCGCGCTCTCGAAAAAGAGCTCGAAGAGCTCGGAGGCGTGTTCGTCGGAAGGGAACGTCACTGCGCCCCCTCGATTCGCTGGTAAACCGTCGCGTTGTTCTGATGGATCATGTGGAAGTTGGTGGTCAAGCCGAACAGACTCTCAGCGTGACCAACGAACAGGTAGCCGTCCGGGTGCAGGCAGCGATGAAATTTACCGATCAGCCGCTTCTGTTCGGCCTCGTCGAAATAGATCATGACGTTGCGGCAAAAGATGACATCGTTGCCTTGCGGCAGGAACTCCGCTTTGAGGTTATGAAAGTCGAACTGCACGAGGCTTTTGAGCGCCGGCTTGACGGCGTACTTATCGCCAACTTTTTCGAAATAGCGGAGCCGGCAGGTGTAGTCCACGGCATCCATCTGCGCCTCGTTGTAAACGCCCTGCTGCGCCGTGAGCAAAGCCGAGTAATTGATGTCGGAAGCGAGAATTTCCACCTTCCAGGGCGGCGGGATCAGCGGCTTGGGCGTCGGCACGTCAAAAGGCAACGGATTGCGAAGGTAGTAGTAGGCGAGCGCGTCGCAGACGAGGATCGCCAGCGTGTACGGTTCCTGTCCCGTCGAGCAGCCGGCGCTCCAGATGCGCAGCGACCAATCGCGCCGCTCCTGCTTGCGCCTCAGGAGTTCCTCGAGCACGACCTTTTGAAACAGATCCAGCTGCGGCCGGATGCGGAAGAAACTGGTCTCATTGACGGTAAGATTTTCCAGGAGCGCGGCCAATTCCTGCTTGCCCTCGCGGCTGGTGAGCAGGCGGTAGTAGCTGTAAAACGAGTCCATCTGGCAGGCCTTCAGGCGCCGCTGGAGACGGTCGCGCAAGAAGTGCGTGCGGCGCTCGTCGAAATACATGCCGCATTCCTGATAGACCAGCGTTTGTAGAAGCTTCAACTCGGGCTCGGTGAGCGGCACCTGCGTCGTGAGTGTGGACATTCGCCCCTCTGTCGTGCTCTGGTGCTACGTCTAAAGGCTGCGCATCATCTTGCCGGCGGGAACGGCGGAACCAGAACCGGCTACCTCTTCGATGTCGCGGAGTTCCCCACGCTCGAGGATCCGGTTCACATCGAGCAGAATCACCAGCCGCCCATTCAGCTTGCCTACGCCCGTGACGTAGTCGAGTTCGCCTTCCTGAAAGACGTTGCGTGGCTCTTCGATTTCCGAAGGAGAAAGACGCAGCACTTCCGATGCGGAATTCACAATCAGACCGAAGGCGCGCGCCCCAAGTTCCACAACGATAATGCGGTTCTTCTTGTTCGGCTCGGATGATCTCTGTCCGAATCGTTTCCGTAAATCTACGATGGGAATGATCCGCCCGCGCAAATTGATGACCCCCTCGATGTAATCGGGGGCATTCGGAACCGAAGTGATTTCCGGAACGCGGACAATCTCGCGAACCATCGCGATGGGCAGGCCAAACGTCTCGCGCCCGATCCGAAAACCGACGACTTGAAGTTCCTTGTTCATGGTGGCCGCCTAGATCGTCAGGAACGCACAACCTCCGCGTATTCCGCATGTGCGTGACGCTCCGGAATGAGGGCGGGCCGGTGCGCGGCGGTACGAGGGCCCTCTCGGTAAGCCTTTTCGAGGGCGAAGCGGTCCATGGAATCCAGCAGCGCTCGAGAAAGCTTCGACATCTGCTCGGCAGCGGCAGCGAGTTCGGTCGAGCTCGAAGTGGACTGCTGCACCAGCTCGCGCATGCGTTCCATCGCGCGCACGACGGCTTGCGCTCCGGAGGCCTGTTCTTCGACCGAGGAAGTGATTTCCTGCGTGATCTCGGTGAGGCGGTTGGTGGCCTTGCCGATCTGCGCCGAACCGTTCGATTGCTCCATCGTGGCGGCGCCGATTTCCTGGGAGAATTTGTACACCTCCGAAACCACGTCCGAAATCTTGTCGAGCGCCAGACTGAGGTCTTTGTTTAGTTGCAGGCCTTCCTGCACCATGGACGTGCTTTTCTCCATGTTCTCGACGGCTTCGCGGGCTTCCTTCTGAATCCCCTGAATGAGTTCGGAAATCTCCTTGGTGGATTGCGTGGACTTTTCGGCGAGCTTCCGAACCTCTTCGGCAACCACGGCGAACCCTAGGCCGTGTTCGCCAGCGCGCGCCGCTTCAATCGCGGCATTGAGGGCCAGCAGGTTGGTTTGCTCGGCGAGATCGTCGATCACTTCGATGATTTTTCCGATGCTATCGGCGCGACGTCCCAAAGCGTCGATGATTTCGGCGGAAGACTGGATGGATTGGCTCGTGCGGTTGAGTCCTTCGGTGGCCTTGTCCATCGTTACCATACCGGTTTGGGCCTCTTCCCGGGAGCGGTGCGAAATCTCCACAAGCAGCTTGGCCGTATCGGCCACGCGCTGGATCGAAGTCACCATTTCATCGATCGAGGCCGATGTCTCGGCGACGCTGGAGGCTTGCACTTGGGTGTTTTTCACAACGTTTTGCACGTTGATGCTCATCTCGTGCATGGTGCTCGTGACCTCATCAATGGCCGAGGCCGCTTGTACGCTGACCTTAGCGGATTCGTCGGACGCGCTGGCCATCTGTCCGGCGCCGCTTGCTACTTGAGAGGCGCTGTCGCGCACTTGACGGACCATCTCACGGAGGCCCTGAGTCATTTGCGCGAACGCTTTGGCCATCGTGTCCTGCTGGGAGCGAGGCTGTACGGCAACAAACAGTTGACCCTCAGCGATCGCGGCCGACACGGAAGCCATCTCCTTGAGGTGCACGATCATCTTGTTGAAATTGTCAGCCAGGACGCCAACTTCATCGTCACGATGGATATCGATGGTCTGATCGAGATGACCCGACTCCCCGATGCGGCGCGCCACCTCTATCAGGTGATGCAGAGGTTCTTTGATCGATTTTGCCGTGTAGAAGGCAATGAAGCCTCCTAGCAGAATAGCCAGGAAAGTGCCCGCCGTTGTAAGGATGGCGCTGACCATCGTAGCGGCAGCGGAAGACGCATCGGAATCCTCCTGGGCTTTGCGCACGGACTGGCTGGCCTGTTCAAGAATGGAAGCGGACTTCTTGTTCCACGAAGCGGGGTCGTGTTGCAAATAGAAGATCTGCAGATCGGAGACAGTGGCGTCACCGGAATCCACCTGATGCCGCTTGGCGATCAATTGTTTTGCGAAGCTGTCGGCCCATCCGCGCTCGTTCTCCTCGACCTCCGCCAGCGCGGAGCGAAGGCCCACGTCCTTCACCTTTGACTCGCTGTCTTTCAGCAGTTTGTCGAGCTCGGCGATCCCCTTGTTGGTCTTGTCTTCGTCGCGCAGGTCTCCGCTGAGTAGATAGTTGGCTAGGTTGAGGCGATTTTCGCTCACCTGGTACTGGATGCTCTGGATCGCCTGCACATCGTTCAGCGTGTTTTTCACCGCGTCGCGCGCGCTGTACTGGCGGGTCACGCTGAAGAGGTTGATAACGAACCCGAACAGGATAAGTGCCAAGATAGAGCCGAATCCCCAATAGAGCTTCTTTCCAATCGTCATGTCAAAAGCCTCCGCTCCCCGCCCGTCAAAGGCCCTGTGCGCTGCAGCAGGGCGCTACTGTTGCCCACTGAATTCGAACTCCACCAGTTCCGTGGTCTGTTTTGGGCCCGGCTCGTAATGCCATTTCTTGAGTGCTTCGAGGGCCGCGTTGACCAGCAGGGGGCTGCCTCCGACAACTTTGGTGCCCAGCACGTGACCGTCGGCCGCTATCGTGGCCTGAATCTTCACCTTTCCGGTGACATTCATCTGCCGGGCCAGCTGCGGATATTCGGGCACGACTCTCGTTCGGACTTTGCGCTTACCGGTCTCGACCGAAGAGTCTTGCGCGGACGTTTTCGACGGCAGAATGGCTGTTCCCCCCAAAAGCAGCGCGATCGCCAGACCCGCTAGTGAAATCCTGAGTTTCATTTCTTCAGAGCCTCCACCTAGAGAAAATTCCAGCCGCCGAAAGTGCAAGGGCGATGCCATGCGCAGGCTGTTCTGTTCGGGAAGCGAAAACTGGACAACGTGCGCTCTAATCGATTGAAATCAAGAGGGTTACTAAACCAATGGACTCGTTCCAAGGTCGGCACTCGCTGACTGCTCTGTCTCAAACACCCGTTAGCGCGGGCCTACAAGTCTCAACCTGCGACAAGACTGCGATTGTCCGTTACAACAACCCCGGCCCGCGCATTTCTTGACTCAATTTGAGATGAGGCCGTAACGTGTTTGCTTGTATAGGCGAAGCGCGCGCAAGCCCCCAATCCTCCATGCGTGCACTGAGGCGAATCCAGGCAGTCCGCACCCATCTCGATGGCTCCTTCGAGAGCCTGTTGGCCCAGTTCTCCGCCACAACACTTGAGCTTGATCCGTCGCTTGGCGCGGCCGAGTTTGGACGGACGCTGACCGGTCGTGTGGCGGAAATGCTCGGGGCTCGCGCGGTTGCCCTCTCCCTTTGCCGCGGTTGCGAATGGGAAATCGCCGCGCTCAGCGGGCCCGCACATCGATGGGAAAAAGCAGCGCAACAACGGTTAGCAGAGGTTCTGGCCGAACAAGCAACTGTGCCGGGTGGCGCTGTTTTGCGCTCCGGGACGGCCTCGTCCCTGTTGGGCCGCGATCTGGCAGAGGCTCTGGGATGGCGGGAACTCGTTCTGGTTCGACTCACGGGAACTGACGGCGCCCTCCTCGGCGTGTTGTGCCTGGTAGACCTAGGACGCAATCTTTCCGTTGCCGAGCAGCAGCTGCTAGAAGCCCTAGCGGGTCATGTGTCGGTGGCGCTCGAAAATGTTCGGCTGTTTGCGCGAATCGAGCGCTCGCGCAAGCAATGGGTCGAGGATTTCGACGCCATCTCCGATCTCATCGTCGTGCACGACCGGAATGCACGCGTCCTGCGCCTCAACCGGGCGCTCGCCGACCTCCTAGGGGTGCGTCCCATCGAGGCTGTGGGAAGCGACATTGGCAAAATGGAGCTGCTGGGCTTCCCCGCTGAGCCGGGTCTCTGTCCCTTCTGCCGCAACCGAAGTGCGGCGCGAGAGGAGTTCACTTATTTGGCAGGCGGCCGTACCTATCTCATCTCCAGCTCGCGCCTTCATGCCGCTGAAGAAGAAGAGGACGCACGCACGGTACATGTCCTCAAAGACATCACAGATCGGCGCGAGGCGGAACGCCGCTATCGCCGCGAACGCGATTTCAACCGGAACATTTTGGATAACACGCAGAGCATGATTCTCGTGCTCGATACGGCAGGTCTCATCAGCTACGCCAATCGTCGCTGCTACGAATCGGGTTACCAGGAACAAGATCTTCTGGGCCATCCGTTGATCGAGTTGTTGGCTCCAGCACGGCGTCCCATCCTCGCGGCGGCTCTCGACCGTACCCTTCAGGGAATCGCCATCGACAACCTGGAGATCCCGGTCTTGCGACGGAATGGGACAGCGGGACAATTCTCGATTAGCTTGAGCCCCATGCGCGACGAGCAGGGCGAAATCAACAGCGTCGTGGCGGTGATGACGGACGTCACCGATGCGGCTGGTTTGCACGCTACGCTCATGCGCACCGAGAAAATGGCAGCTCTCGGGCAGCTCGTTTCCGGCGTGGCTCACGAAGTCAATAATCCACTGGCCGCGATTGTGGGCTTCACGGATCTCCTGCTGGAAAATCCGGAGATTCCGGAGGATGCAAAGACAGAATTGCGCGTGATCCTTCAGGAAGCCCAGCGGACTCGCCGGATCGTTCAGAACCTGCTGAGCTTCGCGCGGCAGATGCCGGCGCAGCGGGAACCCGTGCGGCTAAACTCCATTTTGCAGCAGACGCTGAAGCTGCGCGCGTACGATTTCGTGAACCATGGCATCGACATCGCCGAGCACTACGATGACGACCTGCCTCTCACAATCGGGGATTCGCATCAGCTCCAGCAGGTATTTCTCAACATCTTGAACAACGCCTACGATGCCATCCAGGACGTCCGACGCCCCGGCAAGATCGAGATCGCCACATCGCATCGCGACACCCTCGTGGAGATTTCGTTCCGCGACAACGGCCCGGGCATATCGCATCCCGAGCGGATCTTCGATCCGTTCTACACCACCAAGGAAGTCGGCAAGGGCACAGGTCTCGGGCTGAGCATCTGCTATGGCATCGTGCGCGCGCATCGTGGCGAGATCGTCGTGCAAAATAACCCGGACGGAGTGGGCTGCACGTTTTTCGTGCGATTGCCCGCCGCGCCGCAGGTGGCCGAACTGATGGCCGCGGAGTCCGCATTATGACGTCAGCCCGGGACACGGTAGCGCAGGAGCGGCCGAGAATTCTTCTGATCGAAGACGAGCCCGCCGTCGCCGCTTTTCTGAGCACCGCGCTCGAGCGCGGCGGATACGCTGTAGTGCCCTCCCAATCGGCGGCGCGCGGCTTGCAATTGCTGGCAGCGGGCCGATTCCATGGCGTGGTCTCTGATATTCGCACGCCGGGTGGCATCAACGGCGCAGACGTACACGACTGGATTCGGCGTCACCGACCGGAGATGGCCACTCGGATCATTTTCATCACCGGCGACACTGCCAGCGAAGAAACCCTCGCTCTACTTGCGCAGGCGGGAACGCCATGCATCGAAAAACCGTTCCGCGTTCATCAGTTCATGGCCGCGGTCGAGAAAACGATAGGGAAACCATGAAGAATGAATCCCGGCTGCGCTTCCTGATTGTGGACGACGAACAGAGCATCCGCCGACTTTGCGTCACGGTCGGCCACGGACTAAATTTCGTCTGCACCGAAGCGGAGACAGCGGAAGCCGCCCTCGCATCGCTCGAAATCGCGCCGCCCGACGTCGTAGTCACCGACTTAAAGCTGCCGAGCCTTTCCGGCACCGAACTGTTGCGGAAGATCAAGGAACTTCTGCCACGCACCGAAATTGCGATCATGACCGGGCATGGCTCGATCGAATCGGCCGTGGAGGCCATGCGAGAGGGCGCCTACGATTACATCGAAAAGCCTTTCCGTGTCGAGAGGTTTCGCCAGCTCTTGCAACGCATGGCTGAAAAGGTCCGCCTGGTAGCCGAAAACCAGTTTCTGCGGGAGCGCGTGAATGCGGAAACACAGCTAGATGGAATCATCGGCGCCTCAGAGAAAATCCAGGACGTGCTACGGATGGTTTCGCGACTCAAGGACACGCGCACGCCCGTTCTGATTACGGGAGAAAGCGGCACGGGAAAAGAGCTTGTCGCACGGGCGATTCATTTTCGCGGCTCTCTGGCGCAGATGCCATTTGTTGCGGTGGATTGCGGGGCGCTGGTCCCCACGCTGATGGAAAGCGAGCTTTTTGGGCACGAAAAGGGTGCGTTCACCGGCGCACTAAAAGCGAAGGCGGGGCTCTTTCACGCGGCAAACGGCGGTTCGATTTTCCTGGACGAAATCGGCGAGTTGCCGCTTGAGTTGCAGGCCAAGCTTCTGCGCGTGCTGCAAGAGAAAGAAATTCGTCCGATAGGCAGCAACGAAAAAACTCCGGTGGACGTGAGGGTGATCGCGGCAACCAACCGAGATCTCGAAGCAGCATATCGGGCTGGCACTTTCCGCAAAGACCTTTATTTTCGGCTGAACGTGGTCACCGTCCATCTCCCGAGCCTGCGCGAGCGCCGCTCCGACATCCCACCTCTGGTGCACTGCTTCCTGGACCGCTACGCGCCCGGTGAAAACATCCAGGTTTCCCCGGAAGTAATCAGAAGCTTTCTACAATATGACTGGCCGGGGAACGTGCGGGAGCTGGAGAACTGCATCGCCCGCGCCGTGGCGCTGGGTGATCATCGAACGATCGACCTCGATGATCTCCCGTCGGTGATTAGCGGGGCCCAGGATTCCATTTTGACCCGTGAAGACGCTGCGGAGCTTTCCACCACGGCCCTGGCTGACCTTGAGCGCATGACCATCCTGCGTGTTTTCGAGCAGGCCGGCGGAGACAAGACGGTCGCGGGCAAAATGCTGGGAATCAGCCGCGCTACGCTGTATAGAAGACTCAAACGCTATAACATCCCCTTGCGCTCCGCACACAAGCAACCTGTGGAAAGCGTCTCATAGCTCGGTTCGAGACACCCGGCAAATCCACTCGATCCACAATTGCTGAGCGTGCTTCAGGTACAAGCCTGAGACGCACATGTGTCATCCTGAGACGAGACCGCTGCCGGAGCGCCCAGGGGCGCCCGCCAATATCTAGCAGATAAGCAACTTACGATTCCACGCTGCTCGGAACCTTTGGCTGCCCTCGTGCAACCGGAGGAGAAGCTGGCGTCGGTCCCGCTCGGCGTGTTTTCGCTGCTTTGCGCCACCGGAGAGCAGACCGGACCGGCTGAAAGGAATCGAAATCCTGTGTCGAGTGAAGCCGAAGTAGCGTCGCTGTTGGCACAACAGACGTGTGTCGAGAAATTGGCTCAACTCTTTCCCGGCGCTTCCCCGGTCCGGATTCAGGTGCGTGTCAGTACTCTGGCCGCCGGTCGCCGCAGATTGCAGGAGCAAACGGTGATCGAATTCGGTACGCCGCGGGAAGTTCTGTTCTCCTCCAACCTGCCACTCGAATTCGAAGACCGAGTGCGTCTGGTGAATTCTGATGGCTCGCTCGACGCGCGCGCCACGGTGGTCGCCGTGCGATACCACAACGGCCGCAAGGCGGTTGCCGCGCGGTTCGTCGGCGAAGTCGGGAACTGGATCATTAAACCATGACTCCAAAAGCACCTAGTACGACGATGAAGTCCCGGGCACAATCGAAAGTGCCGGTCGCGGTAGCGTCCGGCCCTGCTGATTTGGCTGCACAGTGGGCGGAAGCACGGCTCGTTTACCCCCTCTACGCTGCGCTGGCAGCCCAGTTTGCCTTTGCGCCGCCGCCCTATCCTCCCGGCGAACTTCCGCCAGCCAGGCCCACTCGAAGCGCCTTCGAGCGCGACTTGAACTGGCTCAAGGAAATCGACGAGAAAGTGCTGGCCTATCAGATTCGCCAGCTTCCGCCGGCGGTCTTGAATGCCAGCGAAGAGGGCCTCCGTGCCCTGATTCACCGTCAATTGAAAAAGCCGGACAAGACGAATGCCGACCGAGACAAGATCGATCTGTTACTGGTGCAGTACTTCGTGATGTGTGCTTCCGAAGATCTCGTTCGCAAGGAAATCACGCTCGACGATGTAGCGCGCATCCTGCAACCCGTCCTGACCGAAGCGGACGCTACGCCCCTCGAATGGTGCGAGCCGCTCGAAAAGATTCTCGAAAAGGTCCGGCGCTGCCAGAGCTTGCGCGACATGATGGAAGACGGCCTGCTCGAGCAAGGCCGGCTGCTCAAAGATTCGGCTGGCTGCATGTTCTATGACCCTGCCGCACTGGTGGCCTTTTGCCGGTTCAACTTCCTGCTGCGGCGGGCTTTCATTCGGATGCTGCACGCGGATTTGACTGCCGTGCGTGAAGCCATCAACGCGCTCGAGGCGAAGGGCGTCAAGACTGTCGATTGCCGTCGCGCGGGTTTTTCCGCCGCGGAAACTACGAATCAACTTCGGAACTTTTGTGAAAACTGGCGGCAGCCCTTCCAGAAAGATTACACGCAGAGCTCCGTCACACACGCGTTCGAGCAGCTTCTAGCCGTGCGCGCCGATCTGGAGGAAGCTCTCGGACAGAAACAACCGCAGGCACTTCCCGATTCACGCCCCGCTGCAACGCTCGAAGCAAGCATGCCGCCGACCGGTACGTCGGAGCCACGATC
>DATLWP010000054.1:0-11380 GCA_035576265.1 Candidatus Polarisedimenticolia bacterium | reverse complement strand
GGAGGACATTCTCCTCAGCCTTGTCGGTCTGGCCAGCCGCGAAATACGCTTGAGCCAAATGGAACTGAGCCGAGGTCATATCCGACGGATGCATCGCCAAAGCAGCCGCATATTCCCGAATCGCTCCCGGATATTCACCTTGCGCGAACCACAAGTCTCCCAGATGCCGGTGTAGCTGTTCGTCGTTGGGATAAACATTGTTGATCCGATCCAATGTTGCCGCCGCTTCCATCGGATTTCCAAGCTCCTCTTCAAGAGAGGCCAGTTCCTTGAGCGTGGCCGGATTATGTCCGCCGCGTTTCTCGTAATCCCTGAGTACAGCAGCAGCGTCTCGCTTGTTTCCCTTCTCCACGTAAGCCTCGGCGAGGAACTCATACGCGTTCGCGCCATACACATACTCCGGATACAATTTGCGAACCTCTTGACCCTCTCGGATAACGTCATCGTTTTGATGGTCCTTGGCCGAGGCTGCCAATCTCTTGAGAGCGGTGCGCCATTCGTCGAAGTGTGCGGCTGTCGCTCCGACATCCTTGTCGAGCCAGGCGAAAAACTGCCGGTCAAATTCATTGGGCGTCAAACCGAGAACTTGTTGTATAACCTGGGCAGTGGTTTCCAACCTCGCAAAAGAATGCACCATGTCGAGCAGCTTATCAGCCCCCCAACGGCTCTGAATATAGTCACAAATTCTTCCCGCCTGGTAATACGAAACGATCACTTGCGCATCGTACTCCGGTCGAACGAAGCCGCGGTCGAGGTCCACGACCGGCAGCAGCTTCCGGTCGCGGATCGCGAGCAGGACTTCCGGTGTAACACGGTCGCCCCACTCCGGTGAAGCCTGCGTTTCCTCATGCACGGCGAGGCCCTCCGTGAACCAGCGTGGCACGCGATGATTCGTCGCTGTAAGGATGAAGACGTGGCTCATCTCGTGCCAAAGCGTGCTCGCCCAGTTGAACTCACCCGGCTTTCGGCCCGAGGGGCTGTCCATCGCAACGACCTCTCCGAAAGTCACGCCGAGTGCTCCCAGACCAGGCATTCCTAGCGTACGCACGGCGAAGTCTTCGTGGTCCGGATACACTTCCACCAGGACCGGCCCAGGAAGCTGCATCTTGTACTTCTTTTCGTACGTCGCGATCGCTCGCCTGATCACCGCTTCGAAATAGGGATGGAGCAGGTCCGCCTCTTTCCTATGAAGTTTTAGGAGGATGCTTGCATCCTTGTAGGTCACGAAATACTTGTAGCTGTCGAGGAGGCGAAGGCTGTTCACCGTTGCTACATTCCGATAGCCGTTGTCGTAGCACATTTCGAGCTGCTTGCGCGCCTCTTCGTGCTGACCTAGACGCATCAGATTGATGCCGAGCTGGGCCCGGGCGGACCAGAGCCGCGGATCGGCTTCAATCGCTTTGCGGTAGTAGGCAACGCCGTCTTCGTATCTCCTGTTTAGCACCAGATGGTGCGCCACGAGGGCGTAGGCTTCGCCATAAGTTGGATTGACCTGGCGAATACGATCGAACCACTTGTCCGGCGATCGATCCGCAAGGACTTCCACGGCGGCATGGATGCCCATGGCATCGAGGGCGTCACCCGATAATTGGATGGCTTCATCAGCCTGCTTTACTGCATCGGCGACGTCCGAATCCTCTAGCGCCAGATTCGCCATCAGCTCGTGAGCTTCCACGAGCTTCGGATCGAGCTCGAGCGCCTTCGCGTTCCACCGAAGCGCCGCGTTGTCGAAACCGTCCGCACTGACCAGCGCAAGACCGAGATAGGCTTGCGCGTTTTTCGGATCTCTCGCCAGCGCTTCTTTGAAAAGGTTTTCCGCGTCCGTGTTGTTGAATCGCTCGTGCAGCAGGCGGCCCCAGCGAACGCGGTAAAGAGCGTCGTGGTCGGACCGAGAGACGGCCAAGCGAAACTGCTCGTTCGCCGCCTGGTACATTCCAAGCCCCCAAAGGCCCTCCGCGCGAAGATAAGGGCTGGTTTGCCGCGCCAGCGCTTCATAGCAGGCGTGTGCCTCTACATTCCGCCCGTGTTTGCGCTGCGCGGCACACTCCTCGGGGGTTGCGGCCAAAGGGACGCGCGCACTCAAGAAGAGCAACGCACACAATGCCGACACATGGAGCCCGCGAATCACTGATCCAACTCCTCTTGAATGCGGGCCAGATCAAGCAACGCCTCGGTGAGCTGCTGCTTGTAATCGTCGGGCGTCATGGCCGCCTTCTGATACTTAAGCCTGTCGATTTTCTGTTCCAATTCTTCCTTCCTCGCCAGCAGCTTGCGTTTGGCCGGATCGGCAAACGCTTTCTGTGCAGCGCCGAACCGTAACAATGTAAAACTCGAAAGGAACAATCCCTCGTTCGTCTCTGTCGACGCGGCTCGCACGGGCTCGCTCTTGCCCGTATCTTCGAATACGGCGTGTTCGGTAGCGAGACGTTTTTGCGATTCATAGAACAAAGCACTTTTGTTTGCCGCGTACTCGAATGCTTCGAGAGCGCTGGTTGCGTCATCCTTATTCACATCCGAAGTCGGATCGCGAAGTGCCTCGACCCAGTAGCGGGCAAATACGGTGGCGTTCTTCTCGGTACCGCTCTTCGTGGCGGCAATCACGGCGCGGCCTGGTCTGTCGAGGGCGGCGATGGAGCCTCCGCTTGCGCTGGTCGTGTTTACAATCAACTGACGCCTTGCGGGAACGCGATCGCACCAGGCAGCCAGCTCATTGGCCGTGACGTCCGGTCCGACGAGGTTGAATTTGTACTCGATCCCATCGAACGTTCCGTGGCCGATGAGGATCAACACGAAGCCATCCTCAGGCCTGGCCTGGCGGGCTATCAGGTTCAGTGTCTGCTCGAGGCGCGGGCGAATGGCGTCTGCGCCGATCAGCGTATACACGTGAATGTCGCCGCCGGAAGTCTTCAGGATCCGGTCGAGCTCGGTTGCGGTCGCCGCAAAGCGCTGCTCGTAGTCGGGCTCTCCGCCCAGCCCTGCGACGATCATAAAATAAGTGCCGGCGTGGGCGGGAACGGCCGCGAGAAGCAGGGCGCCGACCCACGCGCTTCGAAACAGTGTCTTCATACGATGCCCCATCTGCGCCGGAGGAGCCATTCGGCGGAGCGGAGGAGGAGGATCACGCCGAAAAACACCGGCAGATTCCACAATTCCTTCGTTTCACGCACCGTAATTCCTGCGTTGGAATACGGAATTTCGTCCGCCAGTCTCGAAAGTTGATCCGGCCGCCAGTAGCGCCCGCCAGTCTGCTGCGAAAGGCTTTCAAGGAGAGATCGGTTCTGCTCCCTACGAAAGTTTTCGGCGGCGCCATCGATACGCTGGAACGTCACTACGTCTCGGCCGAGTTCTTCATCACGCTCTCGGGCGATCACCTCCACAACATAGGAGCCAGGCCTGTCCGCGGTCCAATCGGCTTCGAAGCTCCCTGGTGTGTCTGGAAGCGGAATCATTTCGACCATCGTGGAGACTTCACCTGGGCCGATGATGTGCGCTTCAACTCGCGCATCCATTGCGGGTTGATACTCCTTGTCGCGGACGCCTGCAAAGAATCGTATCTGTCCGTCGTCGAGCAGCGTTTGGGTCAGTGTCGAAGCGACGACGCGTCCCGGCGTATCCGAGACGAGCCAGCGCAGCAGTTGCCTCCAGAACACGTCGTGGCTCGTGTCACCCAGCGGCAGGCCCATCTGCCATCGCCAAGTCCCAGACGTCGCCAGGACCGCTGTCCGGCCACGTCCATACGGCTGCGTAATGAGCATCGGGTACTTGCCACCGCCGGCGATCATTTCCGCCAGAACTGCCGCCCCGGGCTTGGGCCTTCCTGCCTGCTGATAGTCGAGGAGGTAAGGCAGTTTTTTCCAACGCTCCACATTCGCATGCGAATCGTCGGTGAGACGACAAATCAGACTATCGGCGCCAAGGGGGGTTAGTTCGACGTTGGCTGATGCACGGTGGAAGGTGTTCTTCTGATTCGGCAGCACCACTGGCAACAGGTCAATCAGGCTCGATCCGGCCCAGCCTCCGTCTGCCAAGGAAGAACGACCGCCAAGCCACAGCACGCCGCCGCCCCGGCGATCCACAAACTGGCGTATCAGGTCCTGCTGGACCGGCGTGAAATAGCCCGCCTCGACAGACCCAACGACGATTCCGTCGTAGCCAAAAAGATCATCGGCACGCGTGGGAAAGCCGTCCGCCAATTCCTTTGGCTCGCTGATGCCCTGACGATAGATCTTGTTCTCGGTAGTGCGAAGCATCGAGACGAGTTGAAGGATGTGGTCATCATCCTCCGCGCGGCGAATGAACTTGTATTCCCAGCGCGGCTCCCCTTCGATGTAAAGGATGCGCCGCTTGCCCGCCTGCACATTAACGAGACGCGTGACGCTATTGTTCAGATCGTTCCGTTCATCCGGCCGTGGGTCGATCGAGAACTGGAGGGACTTCACCCCGACCGCACCAGTGTTGAAAACCAGGTTCTCCGACTGAACTTTGCCGCCCGCAGCAAATGTGATTTCGCGAGATCCTAGCACTTGGTCGCCCTCGCGCACCGCCAGAGTGCCTCTTCGTCCCTCATACCCTCGCTGATCGAATCGAATTGTCGCCGACAGGCGCGAGTCCGCGAGAGCCCGACGAGACACCACCACATCTTCGATTTCGACGTCTGGCGAAATGCTCTCGGCACCGAAGCCGACTGTATGTACGGGAATATGCCGGTTGCGGAGCGCGGCAATCGTTTCGCGGTCGATTCCCCCGGAATTGTCGGAGCCGTCGGTTAGAAGGACAACGGCGCCCAAAGGCAGATCACTCGTCTCGGCAGTTAGCTGCTTGAGACTCTCCCCGATATGCGTGGCGGGCGCGCCCGCCTCGGCAAGGTCCTTCAAACTCGAAAGGCGCGTCAGGCGGCTATCGAGCCGGTACAACCGCGTCTGGAATTTCGACTGCAAACGCGCCAACACGCCGTCACCCAGGACCGTCTTCGCCTGCTCTTCCCGAGTCGCACCGCCGTCGCTGATGCTCATACTGCGGGAATCATCGACCAGCACCGCTATCAAGTTCTGCTGAGGCTTCAGTTCCGCGATCACGATCGCGGGCTGCCATAGCAAGATCAGAATCAGGCAAACCAACGCGGATTCGAGAAGCCAGATCAGGGCTGCCTGCCAATACTTCAACTTGTGGGAGACGCGCCCTAGATGCGATTGAATTCGCCAAGCCAACGCAACCACCGCGCCAAGAGCGAGCAGCCACAGAATCCACTTCGGCCACCCGCCCAGGAGGACGAACTCGCCTTTCGAATAGACGGCTATGGGATACTTAAAAAAGAACTCAAACATAATTTCCACAACCACGAGCCCCAGTCGCTGTCCCGAGCCCGCCTGTTAGTGCATCATGAAACAACTTAGTCCAGACCCACGCGAAACACCACTGAGGCAGAGCGCCCTGCGTAGTCGAGCCCGTCAGTCCATCCCTGGGCATCGCGCAGATGCCTGCCACGGCAGCGGGAGGACTTGATGTGACGGTCTTCATCGCGAATCGCCCGCCACTTGAGTATTTGTTCTCGCAAGCTCGGCTAGTTTGTCCGCGGGCACCTTGAACCGCGCGTCGACGTCATGCGACCCGTGTATGACCCCGTTGTAATCGCTCAAATGGTTCACCGCCCGGCTGGGAAAAACCATGTGCATACCAACCATGCATCCGTCCCAACCCGCGGTCCCTTGGAACTCGTCCATGATCAAGAAGTCGGCGTTCCACAGGTACTCACGCACGCGAGACGCATAGAACTGATCAGCCTCGTCGTTCCCACGAAATGGTAAGGAGCAAGGACCCGGCGGACCGAACCACGTTGGGCGGCCGCGCTGAAAGGCAATCAGGTCAATGGCGAGTTCCGGTAGGAGGACTACCACGGAAGTGCATCGAAGAGGTCTCACAGGATCGATCCCTCAGAGCCTTTGAGCCTAACAGATCGAAATCCTCCTCTTCAACATCGAGCGGTCGCGCCGTCGCCTACCTCCGAGACTGCCCGATTACCTTGTTTCGTTCGCGTGCCCAGGGCGCCTATGCGTGCGAATCCAAACGTGAAACGATTACATCCTCACCGCCTCCATGCTCTGGAGAATCGAGTCCTGAGTGTAACTCGCTATCGAGCAAAACAAACTCGAAGGAGATTTCGCACGTGAACGCGTTGGAACTGCTCCATTCGCCCCCAGTAATGTTCGCGGATCGGAAGCTCGGTAGGCGGCCGTGGCTGGTCCGTACATTCTGCCGCTTAGCGTCCTTCGGCATTTAGGCGTGAATTTTCGGCGGTACAGGCCGGGCGGCTTATTTTGCACAGTTTCCAAAGCCAAAAACGCTTCGATACTGTGCAACTCTCCACCGCGCGATGGTGCTGGGAAAGATTGTGGTGGCCGGTCAGGCGAGGAATGCTGCCACCTGATTCCTTGGCTTCTCGTTGTAACGAACCGAACGGCTCAACCACCCCACCGCCTGGAGATCTCCCGCGCCGCTGCCTTCACGCACGCGATGGCATCCTCCGGGCACTTCCAGATCGGGTGCACAGCAGGTCCGGCTCCGCTGACTGCTGCGCATACTTTTCCGAAACCGTCCAGAATCGGCGCGGCTACAGCTCGGCCGCCGACGAATTCCTCTTCGTTTGCTGTGGCGAATCCCCGCGCTCGCACGGTCTCCAATTCCTGTAACAACTTGGCCCTTGAGGTAATCGTCTTTGCAGTTCGCCGCGGCAGGCCGTGTTCTTGAACAAACTCGTCGAATTCCTGGGGAGCGAGGCACGCCAGCAGCACCTTGCCCAGCGCACTGGAGTGCGCATAGAGAGGAAAGCCGATGTCCACATCCACTTTGATCGACTCCGGGCTTTCGACTTTGTCGACCACTACCGCGCGGCCTCGGACCCATACCGCAACGAGAGCAGTCAACCGGGTCTGCTCGACCAGCTTGTGCAGCGCGGGCTCGACAATGGGTCGATGGCCGATCGTGCGCAAGGCGCCGTAGGCGAGCTCTACGATCCGCAACCCGATCTGATACCGACCGGTCTTCTTGTCCCGACGAACATACCCTTCCCGGTCGAGCCGGCTTAGAATGTAGGAACAGGTGCTTGGTGCCATGCCCATTCGCCTGCTAATCTCGGCGTTCGTCAGTCCTTCGCCTTCCCGAGCGACGATATCCAGCAGCATGAGAGCACGTTCGAGCGAGTTTGTTGGAGCGCGTGTTTGCATCGGTCGCCGAGGTCCGTCGCCTTGCCAGCCGGAATTATACTCACTTTCAAGTCGTCTATGAGCAAGGACTTAGGCTCGGCCCACGGACGGAGGTTGCGTGAGCGCCGCGCGAAGACGGTTCCCGCAGAGAATGATCTTCCTCTCGAAAATCGTGTTCTGCCTTCAATATGCTGCACAGGAATCTTGCCCTCTCTCAGGCTGCGTCGCACAATCCACTCGGCTGCAGCACGGAGGCTCGAAGTTCAAAGAAAGTTCGCGGCAGCCCCTCGGTGTTCGATCGGTGGAGGACCCCTGCCATGACGACTTGGAGTGAATTCGTTGAACAGAATGGGACCGTGCCGGAGTGGCCATACCCCATACGCTACGACCAGGAGAGTGAGATAACGGCCGACGTCCTGATCGTGGGCGGAGGCGTAGCGGGATGTCACGCCGCGATCAGTGCCGCCCGGCAGGGAGCCAAAGTCGTCATCGTCGAAACGGGCCATTTGAAACGCAGCGGCTCTGGAGGCACGGGCGTCGACCATTGGCATGGAGCTTGCAAAAACCCTTGCTCGAAGGTAACGCCCTTGGACTACACGTTAGCAGTCATGGAGAGCGCCCACGGCTATTCGAACGGAATTGCGCGCTACATCACATGCACGGAGGGTTGGGAGACACTGCTCGAGTGCGAAAAGATGGGCGTGCAGATCAGGGACTTGCACGATGAGTTCAAGGGTGCGGACTTCCGCGACGACGACACGAAGCTGATGTTTGCCTACGACTACAGGAACCGCCATATCCTGCGGATCTGGGGCTTCAACTTGAAGCAGTGCCTCTATTACGAAATGAGGCGTCTCCGTATCGGCATGTACAACCGGACCGTGGTGACGAGCCTGCTTACACAGGGTGCCCGACAGGGAGCGAGGGTCGTCGGGGCGACCGGTGTGAACATGAGGACCGGCGAATTCTACGTCTTCAAGTCGAAGGCGACGATCATTGCCAGCGGAGGCGCTGGCCGCCTGTACTCCTTCGCGCCCGAAATGACGGCTGCCGGAGCGATGAGCACCATGAACAGTTCCGGTACCGGCCATGCGGTGGGGTGGAACGCAGGCGCCGAGTTCGTGCAAATGGAGCAGACAGCACCAGGACGTTTGAGCGGCTTCGGCTACGCTCCTTACAGCATGGGCAATACCAGTAACACGTACCACGGCACGTCCATCATCGACGCCAATGGAAAGGAGGTTCCCTGGTTCGATTCTTACGGTCGAGAGATCAACACGGTAGAGGAGCGTTTCCTTCCGACTGCCGGGCAAAGGTTCCATCTGGGCATCGGGATTGGGCTCCAAGCTTACGCCGACGAATACAAGTGGCACGACCTGCCGCGAGATTTGCCCGAGCGCATCCGGCGAGGCGAATTTCAACTGCCGCTCTACGCCGACTTGACGCGCCTGTCGGAAATGGAACGGCGATGCATCTGGGGAATGATGATCGGAAACGAAGGGAAAACCCGCATACCGATCTACGAGACTCTCACCAAGGCGGGCTTTGACCCCGACAAGGACCTGCTTCAGGCGCCAGTGATGATACCGGAGGCATACCAGCATTCCAATTTCTGGGGCGGCACACCGATTCCTCATCTGCGGAGCCTCGCGGGTGGGGGCTTCCTCGTTGACTGGGATTTGAGGACCTCGCTCGAGGGGCTTTATGCCGCGGGCACCTCGCCAGTCTTCGGCGCGGGGTGTCACGGCGAATCGCACACGATGGGCAGGTACGCGGCACGGAAGGCTGCGGCCTACGCCAAGGACGCCGCCGAGCCGATGTTGGACCGCAAGCAGGTGGAAGCAGAAAAGGAACGGGCGTACAGGCCCATCAAACAGAGCAAGAACGGCATTGGCTGGAAGGAACTGAACGTCGCCATTGCCCGGGTGATGCAAGACTACTGCGGCAAGTACAAGAACGAACGTACATTGACGCGTGGACTGAACCTACTAAATGAACTAAAGGAAAATGAAGGCGCCACTGCATACGCAGCCAATCCCCACGAATTGGGACGTACGCTCGAATGCTTTTCGCTGATCACGCTCGGAGAGATGGTGATGCAAGCGTCGCTACTCAGGAAATGCAGCAGTGTATATCTCGATTTCTACCGGCTCGACTATCCCCAGATGGACCCGCCTGAATGGGAGAAACACCTGCCCATGAGACAGGAAGACGGCCGAGTAAAGGCCCGAGAACTTCCTCTCGATTTCCATCTTCGGTCGCCTTACGCTTCGAGTTACGAAGAGAACTACGCACGCCATGCCGGTCAGCCCGAGAGACAAGGAGTCCAATACTCATGAGCGACAAAGTCTACATGACACCAAATCCCGCGACGCCCAATAGGGGATTACGGTTCGACCCCAACTTGTGCAATGGCTGCAACCTGTGCGCGGACGTGTGCCCGACAGACGTGATGATGCCTCACCCGGAGAAGCACAAGCCTCCGATTATCCTTTATCCCGAAGAATGCTGGTTCTGCGGGGTATGCGTCGAGGAATGCAACCACGGGGCGCTCAGCATGCCTCACCCGACGAGTCAAAACATCTCCGTGAATTGGGTGCGCAAAGATACGGGCGAGTATTTCCGCCTGGGAATGAAGAATCCTCCTCCGGCGAATCTGAGGCCACCATCGGGCGGAAGGCGATGACGCTGTGGCTTTGCGAGCGTGATCGCTGGCGGTCTTGTTGCCGAGCGGTGTCCAGTTGGCCCGGTTTTCCTCGCCGGATGCGCAGCGCCCGAAGATTCAGCGATGACGTTCAATATGTTGAAGCCGAGTCTTGACGCGCTGCACACCATCTGATAACACGCAGCCACTCGGCGAAAGCGATGGCAAATCCGTGAAATCCGCTAGTCCTGACAGGGACATCGCCGGCGCTGCTCCCTCGGAACCCACGCCCCACACGGCTGAACCGTGGCCCAGCCCCGGTAGAGCTTGGTATGCCGTATTCGTACTGGCCCTGGGACTCATGGTGACGTATCTCGACCGCGGCATTCTGAGCCTGCTGGTCGAGCCGATCAAGCGGGACCTGCAGATCAGCGACACGCAGATGAGCCTTCTGCTGGGCTTTGCGTTCATCTGCTTCTATCTCATTGTTGCTCTTCCTATCGCGAGGCTGGTTGACTACAAGAGTCGGCGCGCCATCCTTGGCGTCGGCACCGCGATTTGGAGCTTAACGACGACGCTCTCCGGATTGGCGCGCAGCTTCGGCGAGCTATTCGCCTACCGGGTAGGCGTGGGAGTCGGAGCAGCGTGCAGCGGCCCGACGACTTTTTCGATGCTGGCGGATTTGTTTCCCCGCGAGCGGCTCCCGAGGGCGTTTGCATTTCTCTTCTTTGGCGTGTACGCCGGGGAAGGCATCGCGTTGATCGTCGGCGGTGTGCTCGCCAACTTCTTCACGCACTTGCCGCCCCACGCCTTGCCCTTGGTTGGGACGCTGCACGGCTGGCAGTTAACGCTTATCGTGATTGGTCTCCCAGGGCTGTTGGTCGCCGCTCTACTGACTACCGTGCGCGAGCCGGCCCGGCGCGGCCGCACGGGCACGAGCCTCCATGCAAATGCTACTAGCGAACAAATCCCTGTCAAGGACGTCGTGGCCTTCATGTGGAAGAGCGCTGGAATCTTCCTCCCAATTTTCGCCAGCATGGGAGTTTCGGCTGCGCTGTCATTCGGCGTTCGCAGTTGGGGCCCGGCATTTTACACGCGCACGTTCGATTGGACAGTTGCCGAATATGGCCTGATCCAAGGCGTACTGGCGCTGACGATCATGCCTTTTGGGGCGGTAACGGGCAGTTTGTTTGCTGAACGACTGGCAAAGACGTACGACGACGCCAATATACGCACAGTTTTTATCGGAGAGATGCTGGCATTGCCAGGGCTGATTTTCTTTCCCCTGATGCCGACGGCCGCTTTGGCCGTTGCTGCTTCCACCTGGGGGACATTCTTCGTCTTCTTCACGACCGCACCGATGAATGCTGCGCTCCAAATCGTGACCCCCAATCAGATGAGGGGCCAGGTAACGGCGCTCTTCCTATTTGTCTACAATGTGATCGGTTTCGGCTTAGGACCGACGCTCGTGGCGTTCTTTACCGATTTCTTCTTTCGTTCCGAGAACTTGCTTGGCCGCGCGATCGCTGTGGCAAGC
>DATLWP010000053.1:0-4445 GCA_035576265.1 Candidatus Polarisedimenticolia bacterium | reverse complement strand
ATCGGTTTTCGCGACGCGCTCAAGGATTTCAAGGCGGCGAATACGGCGATCGTCGGCTGCAGCGGGGATACCGTCGCAGCGCAAGCCAAGTTTAAGACGAAATACGATCTGAATTTTCCGCTGTTGGCGGATACGGAATTCGAAGTCGTGGAAGCCTACGCCGCTCGGCGCATGAAAAGCTTCTTCGGAAAGTCGTTCCTTGGAATCGTGCGGAGCACATTCTGGATCGGCCCGGACGGGAAAGTCCGCAAAGTGTGGCCCAAGGTTACGGTAAAGGGCCACGCTGCCGAAGTCCTCGCAGCCGTCAAAGCAGGCTGACGAGGGGATCGCGGCGCCAGCCGGGAAACGAAGGGCAGGTCCGGCGGGCCGTCCCTCCTACAGCGAAACCTCTAGATCGCAATTCGAAGCGACTCGCCCTCGAGTTCGATCAGAGCGTTGTCGATAAGCCGCGTGCCGCCGACGCGCGCTGCCAGCACCACGTAGCACGTCTTGCGCATGCACAGGACTGGCTCGAAGGTGTCCGCGTCCACCATCTCCGCGTAGTCGAGCGACACACTTGGTTCCGTCAAGATCACGCGCCGCAAAACCGCGAGCAAGCGCGCCGGATCGCGCTCGCCAGCCGAGATTTCAAGGCGCAAGGCGTCGAGCGAGCGGTAGAGTGCCGTGGCCGCGCGGCGATCGTCGCCCTTCAGATAGACATTTCGTGAAGAGAGCGCCAGGCCGTCCGCCTCGCGCACGACCGGGCAGACCACGATCTGTGTGTCAAGGTCGAGATCGCGCGTCATCTGCCGGATGATGCGGACCTGCTGCGCGTCCTTGCGCCCGAAAAATGCGAAGCAGGGCTGCACGATTTCAAAAAGCTTCAGGACGACCGTCGTAACGCCGCGGAAATGGCCGGGCCGTGAACGCCCCTCCAGGCGTTCGCCCAAGCCTTCGACCTCGACGGCGGTGCGGAAGCCGGAGGGATAGATCTCCTCGGGAGGCGGCGCGAACACGTAGTCCACGCCCAGATTTTCGAGCGCCGCGCAGTCCGCCTCGAGCGTCCGTGGATACTTCTTGAAATCCTCGGAGGGGCCGAACTGCTTCGGATTCACGAAGATCGAAACCGCCACGGGCGCGCACTGCTTCTTCGCCTCGCGAACCAGCGAAAGGTGCCCTTCGTGCAGCGCACCCATTGTCGGGACCAGTCCAAGGATCCGATCGTTCTTGCGCGCCTGGCGCGCCACCTGCTTCATCCACGCGAGCGTGTGAATGGTTTCCATGGGGTTGCCGATGATGGGATTCGCTCAGGCGCTAGCCGCCCGCGGCCGCCGGAAATGAAGCACACGGCTCACGCGCCGGCCTGGGCGGAGCGCTCGCGATAGAAGCCTATCAAATCGGTGCCGGTGGGCTTCGCGCCCAATTGCCGGAGCATCGTCGCCACCTGGCCGCGATGGTAGCTGCCGTGATTCGCGAGGTGTTGCAGGCATTGCCAGAGCGGCTGTGAAATCTCCACTCCGGCCAAGGTCTTGAACTGCACGATGCGCTGGATGTCCTGTGGCGTAAGCGAAGCGACGTAGTCGATGAGATTGCGATCGATGTCCGTCAAGCGGCGGCGCACGCTCTCAAAATCGGGGAAATCGGCCGCTACGGGAAGGCCGCTTGGCGTGCGGTTGTGCCAGCGCTCGAGCCACACCCACTCGGCTCCATAGATGTGCGCCAGCGTGTCTCGCACCGAGCGGAAGCTCGATCCTAGATCGCGCGTGAACTGCTCGGGCGTCAGCGCCGCAGAGGCTTCGAGCGTGCGGCGGTTGGCCCAGGAGTTGAAATCGTAAAGCGTGCGAAAGTCTGCGACGTCCATAGCGCATGGCTCCCTTCGGCACAGGTTACACCGGCTGTGAGATTTTACCTGGATTCGGCCCGTTCGCGAACCCGCGATGGCTCGCGCAGTTCGGCGGCCGAATGATACGACTCCGCGTCCGACGGGAAGCGCCCGCTGCGCACGTCGTCGCAGTATTCGGTGACGGCGCGTGAAATCTCGGCCGCGAGATTCGCGTGCCGCCGCGCGAACTTCGGCGTGTGATCCACGGTCAAGCCGACGAGGTCGTGGAACACGAGCACCTGGCCGTCACAATCGGGGCCCGCGCCGATCCCAATCGTGGGAATGCGCAGTTTTGCGGTGATGCTGGCGGCCAGCTCCCGCGGCATGGATTCGAGCACCACGGCAAACGCCCCGGCGGCCTCCACGGCACGCGCGTCCCGCGCGACCTGCCGGGCCGCGTCGGCCGTTTTCCCCTGCACGCGGAACCCACCCAGGGCGTTCAGCGATTGCGGCGTCAGGCCCACGTGGCCCATCACCGGAATTTCGGCTTCCACCAGGCGCGCGATCAGCTCGATCCGGCGCTCGCCTCCTTCCACTTTTACGGCTTCGGCTCCGCCTTCCTTCACGAGCCGCACGGCGTTGCGCACCGATTCGTCGAGCGACACGTGGAAGCTGCCGTAGGGCATGTCCGCCACGACCAGCGCGCGGCTCGTCCCACGGCGAACGGCGCGCACGTGGTGCAGCATCTCGTCGAGCGTCACCGGCAGCGTGCTGTCGTAGCCGAGCACGACCATGCCGAGCGAATCGCCGACGAGCAGGATATCCACGCCGGCCTCGTCCAGCAGGCGCGCCGTGGGATAGTCGTACGCCGTCAGGCAGGTAATTTTCCGCTTCGTTTCAGGAGAATCGGGGAAAACAGAAGACTTGCGGGAAAGTATGTCAGGCACGGTAATCTTACCGTTGCCCGCACGCGGTGCAACGCTCATTTTTTCCTCCGGTGCCGCCCCCTGACCAACCGGGGTGCAGCCCTACTAACCAACTCATGCTATCAAATGACGAAGCCTCCTGTAAATGCGAATTGAGGCGGTCGTTCGGGCCAGCTAATATGTGGTCGCCATCTGACGGACGCACGGTTTCGAGGTCGAAATGATCTACGTCATCGTGATCGGAATTGTTATCGTGCTCGTTTGCGGGATTGTGAAGGCAGCGAGCGCGGACCGCTACTCCAACATGACCGAGGAAGAGTTCGAGGCCGAAGCGCAGCGGAGCTCGCTTATCGGTGGCGCCATGATCGGGTTACAACAAGTCATCGACCCGGGGCACCGCGTTGAGTACCTTCAGGAACAGAAGCTGCGGATCGAAGCTGAGGACGCTGACTCCGGTGACCGTTCCGACGCGGGGCCAGCGGCACCCTCCCAAGATCCTCCCCGAGAGTGAAGCTCGTTGCTTCAGGCTTGCGCAACCGCGGCCGGAGGCGGCGGGGCGGGCACCTGCGGTTCCACGCCGCGCCAGCCCACCGGATGTCCCCGCACGGCTTCCTTCAGTGCCCTGAAGAGCACCACGTACATCATCTGCCGGTAATAGAAGCGCTGGATGATCAGCGGGGCGAGCAACGTCCAATCCTCGTGCCGTTCCAGCGCAAACGCGACCACGCAGGTGAGAAGGTCGATCAGCATGAAGATCGCGAAGAAAATGAGCGAACGCTCCACGTCTTGCGCGGTCCACAGCTGTGGCAGCCGGGCGATGCGAAGCTGCGCCAGCCCCCACAGCGCGAGCGACAGCAAGAACAAAACGTCGATGACGGGCGAAACGAGCGGCAGAATGATCTGGAACAGGAAAATATTCGGAATGGCGATCCAGCCCAGCGTTCCGTAGCGTAGTTTACCGGCCGTGTCGCGGTGCTTCCAGACGGCTTGCAGCGTCCCGAACGTCCAGCGAAATCGCTGGCGCACGAGTGCGTCGACGGTTTCAGGCACTTCCGTGCGGCCGATTGCGTCTTCATCGTAGACGATTTTCGAGCCGTGGCGCCGGATGGTCATCGTCAGGTCGGTGTCTTCGGCTACCGTATCGCCGGAAAATCCTCCGTGGCTCCGGAGTAGCTCGGCTCGCCAGGCGCCCGCGGCTCCCGGCACGACCGGAATGCAGTTCAGCAAGTCGAAGGCGCGCTTTTCAAGATTCTGGCTGGTGATGTACTCGAGGGCCTGCCAGCGCGTGATCCAGCGGTTGCGGTTCATCACCTTCACGTTGCCCGCGACGGCCCCCACCCTAGGATCGGCGAAATGACGCACGAGCCGTGGAACCGCTTCGGGATCGACAACTGTGTCCGCATCGATCGAAACAACGATATCTCCGGTGGCTTCCGAGAGCGCGTGATTGAGCGCCGAAGGCTTGCCTGAATTCTGCTGCGTGAGCAGCCGGACGCGAGAATCGCGGCCGAAACTCTGGCGCACGATCTCGGCCGTGCGGTCCGCGGAACCGTCGTCCACCACGAGGATTTCCAGTTTCGGGTAATCGGAAGCAAGCGCCGCGCGCACCGTCTCGGCGATCACAGCCTCTTCGTTGTAAGCCGGAATGAGGACGCTGACTTTCGGTTTGTAATCCGGATGGTCCTGTGGGGCGGGGCGCAGCTTTTCGGCGAGCGCCA
>DATLWP010000052.1:0-10605 GCA_035576265.1 Candidatus Polarisedimenticolia bacterium | reverse complement strand
GCGCCGCTGCACTATCTATCTATTACAGCGGAAGCTGAAGCGGCGTGCCGCGCTCTTCATTGACGCGCCTCGTTGCGCCGGAATCGAGATCGCTCGCCGCTAGCGTGCGGCGGCTGCCGTCGGCGGTGATATAGACAACGCGGTCCTTCGTGCAAGTGAACGCGACTGCCTGAATCCGCGCACCGTTCTGCAGCACGAGCGTGAACTGGCCGATATCCGGGAGCGGTGGAACGGCCTCCGGAACAGCAGCGGCCGGCTCGGGTTGCGCGCTCAAGGGCTGGGCGGCTGGTGCTTGCTGCAAGATGATGATCGGCGATTGCTGCGGCGATTGTTCCGACGGAGGGGTCTCCGGCGGGATGACGTATGGCCCTCCACCGTCGAGCAAAAAGAAACCGGCGTTTTGGACGGAGCCGCGAGCGTCGCGCAGCAAACGCTCGGCGACCGCAAGCCGCCACTGCGTGGCCGGATCGATGACGGCCTTGATGCCGAGGTCACGATTGATCGCGGCGAGGTGCGCGTAGTCGAAGCCCAGTCCCGGAACGGGGTTGAGCAAATTCTGCAGGGACAAATCCTGCGAGGAAAGAAACGATCCGCCACCGAAGTCAAAAGCGTTCGCGGAGGGAGTGGTTCTTGCGACTCTGCCGGTCGCGCCGACCTGCCGGTTGCCGGTTGCACGGCTGACAACCACATGCGTGCCGATGGGCCGCGCATGGACGGGCGCGGCTGGCCGCATGCCAGTGCGGTGCGCTATTCGCTGGCCTCGCGCAAGAGCAGGCGACGTGAGCGAAGTGACTACGAGGATTGCTGCGGCTAGCCCGAAACGGATCTGATTTGTCATGGCCGCCTCGCTTCCAATTTATCGGACGCTCAGGCGGCTTGCCCGGTTGCATCCGCAGGGGAGCGATCGCCCGCGCGGAGAGAGGGCCGGCCGCAAGCGCTTGCTTTGCCCGGTACTTCGAATATGTTATAAACGACGGGCTGAAGGAGCTGGAAGTGACATCGCGAGATGTTGCGACTCGACCGGCGAAACCAACCGGATCCTCGCCGGCTGCGGACATGGTCGCGCTGCGGGCCGAAAGTGAGACGGAACTGCCCATGAGCTACTGTCCGCGATGTTCGGCGCGCCTGGCGGCGCGAAGCTGCAAGCTGATGTGTCCGTCGTGCGGTTATTATATGTCTTGCTCGGATTTTTACTGACGAGAGAACCCGGCGGGGCGCAGCTGGGACCATCTTCCCGATGCACCAACACAAGAGCGAAATCGGATTTTTCCAGGAGGCGCAAACGTGGCACTGCGAATGAGTGATCGAACCGTGAATGGAGTGGACGTGCTCGACATCGAAGGGCGTATCGTGCTCGGCGAGGAGAGCAACTCGTTCCGCGAGAAGGTGAAGAGCCTGCTGGCGGCGGGCAAAAAGAAAATCGTGCTGAATCTCGCAAACGTCAGTTATATCGACAGCGCCGGCCTGGGCACGCTCGTGGCCACGTTCCACAGCGCACGCTCGCAGGGCGGCACGCTGAAGCTCGCCAACCTCGGCGCGAAATTCAAGGAAGTGCTGCAGGTGACGAAGCTGATGACCGTGTTCGACACCTACGACAACGAAGCTGCCGCGATCCAGAGTTTCGGCAAGTAGAATCCGGCCGCTGGCGGGGATGTTTTCGCTGTACGAGCGGGACGCGCGGCTCATACATGGTGCATGGTGCGTGGTCGCGCGCCCGGAGCCGCGGCCCATCTCATTTTTTCGCGACCCCTGGCGCCCGGCCCTCCGCGCGCCGTTCTAATCGGCCTTCCAGTCGCCCTTCGACGCGATAGACCGCGACCCCGCTGAGAAGCTTCGGATAGAAGTCCGTGGACTTCTGGGGCAGGACGTCACCTGCAAGCGCGATCTCGACAACTTGATCGACTCGCACCGGATTCAGCAGCAGGGCAAGCTGCGCCTCGCCGCGGTCGACCGCCGCAAGGGCTGCGTCGATTTCCCGTTCGTAGCCGACGTGAATTTCGGCGGCGACAGCTTCCGCCGTGATCCCGAGTCCTTTTTCCAGAATCAGGCGATGCAGCAGAACGACATCGAGCCTGCGCTGCGCTTCGGAAAGATCGGGCAACAGTTGCTCGAGGTCTGCGTCGCGACGCAGCACAAACAGGTAAAAGGCCTGCGCCCCGAAAGCGCCCGGATACACTCCGATGGCCTGGCGGCCGACGTGACGGCTCTCGAGGTCTGCGCGGAACTCCGCGTAACTCGCCGCGCGCTCCTCGGA
Organism: Candidatus Polarisedimenticolia bacterium; assembly: GCA_035576265.1. Taxonomy (GTDB): domain Bacteria; phylum Acidobacteriota; class Terriglobia; order Acidiferrales; family UBA7541; genus Palsa-295. The sequence continues at coordinate 8,351 of DATLWP010000052.1, read as the reverse complement.
GTTTTCGAACGGGTAGGAATACCAATCGAAGTAGCGAGCGAGAGATGTGCGGAACTGCTCGAAGTCGAAATTCGCGGCGTGTGAAACAAGTCGATGAGTCGGAAGAATCGTGAGGCCCTTCGAGTGCGTGTTGATGAAGGTCGCCATGGCGAATTCGGAGGCTGCGAGCGGGTCGGTCTGGCCCGCGCGGGCGCGGCATTCGTTGCGATAGTGGAGCGCCGTCTCGTAGCGATGATGGCCGTCGGCGATGACCAGTTGTTTATCGGCCATGGCGCCTTGAATTCGCTCGATGAGCGCCGGCTCGAAGACGGGCCAGAGGCGATGCGTCACATCGTACTCGTCGCGCATCTCGAGGGGCGGATTTTTCCGCGTGGCCTCCTCTAGCCAGGTGTCGATTCGGCGCGTGGGGTCGTCGTAGAGGAAGAAAAGCTGTCCGGTCTGCGCGTGTGTGTGGCGCAGCAGCTCGATGCGGTCGGCCTTGGGAGCCGAGAGCGTGCGCTCGTGGCGGAAGACGACGTGCGCGTCGTAGTCCTCGACGCGCGCGAGCGCGATAAAGCCGATGCGCGCGCGGCGCGTATGCGTCCCAGGCACGAGAAATTCCTGCAAGTAGATGTAAATGCCCGGTGCCGGATCCTGCACGAGAATCTTCTCGGCGATCCATTCGTCGATCGTGCGCGCGGCTCGCGTGTAGACGTTGTCTGCGGGAGAGTCATCCTGCGAGACACGGCCTTTCTCCACAGCGATCAGGTTGTAGGCACTTGCGGCGTAATACTTTTCCTGCATCGCCAGGGTGATTTTGTCGTAAGGCTGCGTGAGGACATCTCTCAAAGAGACGCGGCTTGTGTCGTAGCGGTATGCGCGAAAGGGTTGGATTTCAGCCATGCGGGCCTCGGGATTAGATTGTGGGCCTTGCGAAAACTGAACATTGTAACAGGGTGGCGCCGCGACGCCAAAAGCCGGGATGGCCATGGCCGAGAGAACGATTGCGCTCTGGGGGGAAGTTTAGGAAAGGCGCCAAAATTCCGGGGCTGGAGCGATGAAGGCAACTCCCACGTGTGCCTTACCGGCGACGCGCTTGCCGATGTGAACGACGCGGCACTCCTGTTCGGCCTGGTTGCGCGTGTTGGTGAGGAACAGGCGCTGGCCGCACGAGACGGCAGTTTCGAGAGCGATCAGGCAGCCGTTCGCGTGGGCGTTGATGGTGTCAGTCTGTTCGTGAAAGGGCTGCTTTTCGGCGTCGGAGCCATATACGAGGAGCGGTACGCTGTGGGCGTGGCGCAGATCCCTCCGGCGATCGGAGTCATCCGGCGCGCGGACATTCGCGCCTATCATTCCGCGCTCGGAGGTCCGCGAGGCGGACCTCTGACGCTCGGCTTGCTTCAACGCTTCCCAGATACGACTCAACGCTAGCTCCCGAAGATTGGCCGGGCTATTAGACGATTGGCACCGACGCCTGACTACGAAGAATAGCGTTTGGCGAGGCGGGCGAGCGGAAAAGCTATTCCCTACATTTCGTTTAGGTAAACAGGCAGATTTCGGGGGCTTAGCCGGCGGAAGCGATCCATTACGAGAATCACTAACCCATCTTGCGGACGGGATTGCGGCCGTCCCATTCCACAGAAGCCTGGTAGATCCCGGTAAACATTGTCTCGGTGGCATCGGTCATCTCGATCAGCTCGACCATGCCCGGGAGGTGCGCGGTGGCATCCATGTAGGCGACTCGAGTGCCGTCCGGCGTGCGGTCGGAAAACGCCACGTCATAACCGAGCGCGCGGTGCTTTTCGACTTCGCGGTCGAAATCTCTGCATGCGACGCCCCAATGGTGGAAGCCGTGGCCGCGCTTGTCGATCATCTCGCGGAAGACTGAAGGCACGTCATTATTCTGCCGGATCAGTTCGACCTGAATGTGGCCGGAAAAGCCCATGGCAATAGTCACGTTGAGGCTGGTCGGCTGGCCGCGGTAGCGGGCCTCGGGCGGCGTGAAAGGTCCGATCACAAACCAGGGGCCGACGTGGAGACGAGCCGCGTAGTCGGTCATCGCCTGATTCAGGTCCGCTACGGTGTAGGCAAACTGGATGATTCCGTTGGCCGGCTGGCCGAATTTGAGCGAAGTCATGGCGCGAACCTCCTTGATACGTTTCGTGTGGACCGCCAAAGATATACGCGGGAGGCTGCGCGCCAAAGCGAAATGTGAAGTTACCAGCGGTCGTCGGCCGCCTTGTCTCCCATCGCTCGATTCGTACCTGCGCCCACGGGCGACCGGGACGGATGACAATACCGTGAACCCCGAATAAAATGGAGGGTAGCGGCAGACGCACGAGGACCAATGGGTGGCAATCACGATACGCGCAACGGGCGATTCGCCGGGGTGCAGGCGCTGATCTTCGATCTCGACGGCACGCTGATCGATTCGAAGCTCGACTTGGCTCTGGCGGTGAATGCGACGCTCGAATACATGCAGCGGGCGCGGCTCGCGCACGAGACCATCTACAGCTTCGTCGGCGATGGCGCGCCGCTGCTGGTGCGACGGGCGCTCGGCGAAGGCGTGACTGACCGCGAAGCGGACGACGGGCTGGCCTATTTTCTTTCCTACTACCGCGCGCACATGCTCGACAACACCGTGACCTATCCCGGCGTGCGTGAAGGGCTCGAGCTGTTGAAAGATCGTTCGATGGCCGTGCTGACCAACAAGCCCGTCAGGTTCAGCCAGAGGATTCTCGAGGGACTCGGCCTTGCAGGCTACTTTCGGTATGTGTACGGCGGAAACAGTTTCCAAACGAAGAAACCCGACCCGCTCGGCGCGAACATTCTGTTGCGCGACCTGGGGACGGCGCCGCAGGAATCCATGATGGTGGGGGATTCTGACGTCGATGTGCGGACGGCGCGGAGCGCCGGCATGTGGTCTTGCGGCGTGAGCTACGGCCTGGGAGCGGAGGGCATGCGCGCGCATCCGCCGGACGTGATGCTCGACAGCCTTGTCGAGCTGCCTGCTCATCTGAACGGCCGCGGCGGGTAATTCCCCAACTGCCCAACAAGTGATCCGACACGCCTCCCAGCAACAGTGCGATGTGCACCGCCGCTCTCAGCCTTCCCTCGGCCCGTTCCCGCATCGCGATCCGCGAAAAACCAGGAACCGTCCCGCGGCCGGGCGCGTCCAACTGCCGGGGATGAAGGAAATCGCTGTGCGCGGCCTTGGGGTTCTCTCTTCTCTTCACGCGCGGTCCCGAACAAGAGTAAGGATTAAGGGGGTAAGGCGATGCAAACGAAACTTTTGCGATTTGCGGCACTGGCCGCGGCAGCAGTGCTGATCATCGGCGCGATGGCGGTGAAACCGGACTGCGCTGAGGCTGCCGAGGCCCGCGCGAAGGCCGCCGCGGCATCGCCATGCGACCGGGCGTGTCTCGACGGTTTCGTCGATCGATATCTCGCGGCGCTGGTGGCGCACGATCCCGCGCGACTGTCTGTGGCGAGCAACGCGAAGTTCACGGAAAACACGGCGGTGCTGAAACTCGGCCAAGGGACCTGGGGCACGTTCAACGGCAGGGGAAAATTCAAGCTCCATTTCGACGATATCGAGCGAGGACAGGCCGGCTTCATCGGCGTGATGAAGGAATGGGATAACCCGGTGATTTTTTGCCTGCGGCTGAAGGTGACGGGCGGAAAGATCAGCGAAGTGGAAGATTTCGTGGTGCGCGATGCCGGCGCCGCGGAGAAGCTCGACGCCATCGGCGAGCCCAATCCGCTCTTCACCGAAGCCGTTCCTCCCTCCGAACGCGAGACCCGCGCGGAACTAGTAAAGACCGCCAACATGTACTTTTCGGGCTTGCAGCAAAACACCGGGAAGGGTGTATATCCCTTCGCTCCCGGCTGCAACCGCATCGAAAATGGAACGCAGACCACCAACAACTCGGAAATCGACAAAACGCAGCCGCCTAGCGCGGGATTGGCAATCATGAAGCTTGGCTGCCTCGCGCAATTCAAGACCGGCTTCTTCAAAATCGTCACGCACATTCGCGATCGCCGCTTCGCGATCGTGGATCCCGAGCGCGGCTTGGCCTTCGCGTTCGCCTTTTTCGATCATGCGGGCACGGTGAAGACGATCACCATGACGGACGGCACGACGGTTCCCGCGACGCTTCGCCACCCGCTGACATTCGAGATTGGCGAGCTATTCAAAATCGAAAAGGGCAAGATTCAGCAGATTCAAGCGGTGCTCACGCAGGAACCGTACGGAATCCGATCGGGCTGGGGCCCGGAGGGATTTCCGCCTCCCGCACCGCGCCCGCTGCCGCTGGAACCGCATGCGGCGGCAAAGTGCGACCGGCAGTGCCTGGACAAAATGATGGACCGGTTCCGCGCAGCGCTGATCGCCCACGATCCATCGCTGCTGCCGATGACCAAAGACGTGCGCTACACGGAGAACGCGCAAGTGCTCGAGGTGGGAGACGGCCTGTGGGGCACGCTGACGGGCTGGGGAAGCTACAAGCTCTACATCGACGATCCGGAGGACGGCGAGGCCGGATTCGTCGGCGAAACGTTTGAGGCGGGAATGCCGGGGCTGCTGTGCGCGCGCTTGCGAGTGGTGAATGGCAAAGTCAGCCAGATCGAGGTGCTGGACACGCGCAAGGAGACGCCCACGGGCTTCACGCGTCCCGATGGCTTCTCCGATCCGAAAGCGGCGCCGAAGCTCGCGGTATTTTTCGAGGACGTTCCCGAAGCCGAACGCGGGTCGAAGAAGGATCTAATCGCGCAGACGGACCTCTATTTCGACGGCATCGAGAAGAGCAGCGGGAGCATCGTGCCGTTCGCGCCGGGTGCGATTCGCGTGGAAAACGGGACGCAGACGTGCCCGTCGTCTTTCGGCGCCGCCGCGAAAAACGGTCCGCTCAGTTGCGAGAAGCAATTGGACACGCATCTTTTCGAATACATCTTTCCCATATCGCCGCGTCGCTACACGGTGGTGGACCGCCAGCGCGGAATCGTGATGGGTTCGTTCATGTTCAATACGCCGGGCACGGTGGAGACCGTCAACGTGCCGGGGGTGGGCAAGGTGAAGGAATCGCGCGCGGCGCTGCGCCCGTTCAGCGAAGAGGTGGACGAGATTTTCAAGATCAAGGACGGAAAGATCCAGGCGATCATCGCGGTGATGACCGGACTGCCGTTCGGCGACACGTCCGGATGGTCCGACTCGCTGCCATGACGAGTTTGAACGCGAACGCAAACATGCAATCGAATTGACATTCTTATATTCGGTGTCTATCTTGAGGCGTTGATTCGAGAAGAATTCTGGGCCGGTCAACTTCGGGGAGGCAACACAATGATCAGAGGGGTGAAGTGGTTTCTGAGTGCTGCGCTCGTTTCCGCGAGCCTGTTTCTTGCGGGCACGGCGACGGCGCAGGTGACGCTCGAGGTGATGAATCCGCGAGGCGAGATTCCCCCGCCGCCGACGCTCGGGATTACTCCGCGCATTGGGGATTTGGCGGGCAAGAAGATCGTGCTGATTGACAACGGCAAGTTCGGCGCGAGCAATTTTCTGGATGTGCTCGCGCAGATGCTGAAGGAGAAATATCCGACGGCCACGATCGTGATGTACCCGAAGCCTGCAGCGCAGACCATCACGAACTTGCCGAAGTGGTACCCCACGGTGAAGCAGCATGGAGACCTGTTCGTTTTCGGCGTCGGTGATTGAGGGAGCTGCACGTGGTGGGGTTCCCACGACACGATCGAAATCGAAAAGTCAGGCATGCCGGGCGTTTACTTCACAACCACCGAATTTCTTGAGGATGCAAAGTCCGCGGCGAGAGACCGCGGGATGCCAGGAATCCGCACGCTCGCGCTCCCGGCGGACAAGTATTACGTCGCGCGCGGCGACAAGCCGCGGCTGCAGCTGATTGCCGCCAAGTTCTTCGACCAGATGGTGAGCGACCTGACTCGGCCCTTGACGCCGGAAGAAGCCAAGCCGGCCCAGGCGCAGAAACAGGTGGAAGACGCCAATATCAAGGTGACGGGCAAGGATTTTCAGGACGCGTCGGAAAAGGTGAACGAACTGTTCCTCGAAAATCGCTGGGCGGACGGTTTGCCGATCGTTCCGCCGACGCCCGAACTGGTGAAGGCGATGGAGGCGGGCACGACGCGTTCCCCGAGCGACGTGCTTGGGCAGGTGGCGCCGAAGAGCGGCACCGCGACCGTCGAGAAGATCGCGATCAATGCGGTGATGGCTGGCGCGAAGCCGGAGTATTTCCCGGTGATTCTCGCCGGGATGGAAGGCTTCCTTGACAAGCACTACGACCTGACGCATGTGCAGGCGTCCACAGGCTCGTTCACGCCGGTGGTGCTGGTGGATGGACCGATCGCGCAGGAATTGAATTTCAATTCCGGCATCGGCATGCTGGGGCACGGCTGGCGGGCCAACAGCACCGTGGGCCGGGCGCTCAGTCTTTCACTGCTGAATCTTGGGCAGACTTGGCCGCAGGTGAACTTTATGGGTCTCACCGGGCGGCTCGAGGCCTACACGTTCTACACGTTCGCGGAGGACACGGCGAAGAGCCCGTGGGAGCCGTACAACGTGAGCCAGGGCTTCCAGGCTGGAGACAGCACGGTGACAGTGGCGACGTCGTGGAACCCTACGATTTACGGCGGCGGCGCAGTGTCGCCGTGGACGGCGCAAGGCGTGATCGATGAGATCGTCGCGCGAATCAAGGGCGGGGGAGTGCGTTGGCCTCACTCTCAGACCTACATCCTGGTGCTTCACCCGGATTGCGCGGTCGAGCTAGCGAATCACGGCTACACGCGGAGAAGCCTGCAAGAATACCTCTACGAACAGACGCGCGTGCCTTACGAGAAGCTCAACAAGCAGGTCTCGTTCGGGCAGGGCACGGAAGAGGAGTTCATCCGGGCATCCATCCAGGACGGGCGAATCCGGCCGGATCGCGCGCAAATTTTCCTGGACAATCTGAAGCCCGGCGGGCGCATCCCGGTGGTTCAGTCTCCCAACGATTTCCATATCGTCGTGGCCGGGGGTTCGCCCGGATATGACCTGCTCTTCAGTTATCCCGGAACGAACTGGGCGCATCAGACGAAGAAGGTAACTGGCGCCACGCTGACCAAGGCCGGCCGTTAGACTGAGTTCGTGCAGCAGCGAAATCCGGTGCAGACACCCCGCGCGTTGCACGCGGGGTGTGTGCACAGGTTCGGGGGGTTGATGTGAAAAAGCTCGCATTCATTGTCCTCGCTATTTTTGCCGTCGTCATCGTACTGAAAGCTCAAAACTCCACTCCACAGGGTGCTCGGCCGCCGCGCGGTCCAGCCGCCCGTAACCAGAACCCGGCTCAGGCCGAGGCGGTCGAGCGTGGCCGCAAGGAGTTCGTAGCGACATGCGCGGCGTGTCACGGGGAGGATGCCACGGGCGGCCGCGGCACCGATCTGATTCGCTCGTCGCTGGTGCGCCACGATAAGGACGGCGACCTGATTGGTCCGGTGGTGACCGCTGGTCGTCCCGACCGTGGAATGCCAGGGTTCCCGCTGGACCAGAAACAGGTGGCCGATATCGTCGCGTTTCTCCGCGCGCAGATCGACCTCTTCGACATGCACACGCGCGTTCCCGGCGGCTACCCGGACGATATTCCTGCGTCGCGCCTGGCGACCGGCAGCGTGGAGGCAGGCAAGGCTTATTTTTATGGCGCGGGCGGATGCTCGAAGTGCCATTCACCGACCGGCGACCTGGCGGGCATCGCAAAAAAATATACCGCGCCGGATCTGCAGTCGCGCTTTCTCTTTCCGTTCGGCACGCCGTCCACGGCCACCGTCACGCTGCCTTCGGGCAAGAAGTTTACGGGAACGCTGCTCTTGAAGGACGAGTTCAGCGTGTCGATCCGCGATGGCGACGGCTGGTATCACTCCTGGCCGCTTCGCTCGGTGAAGGTGGAGGTGCACGACCCGCTCGCCGAGCACCGGGCGCTGGCCTACAAATACACCGACGCCGACATGCATAATCTGTTTACATATTTGGAGACATTAAAGTGAAGAAGCTCGCCCTTATCCTGCTTGTCGTTTTCGCAGTCTGTCTGCCCGCGCAGGAGCTGGATCCCAGTAAACTGCTGCATCCGGGCACGGATTCCTGGCCAACGTACAACGGAGACTATTCCGGTCGCCGTTACAGCACGCTCACGCAGATCAACCAGAGCAACGTAAGTTCGCTCGCGCTCGCCTGGGCGTTTCAGATGCGATCGCAGGGATCCATTTCCTCGATGCCGCTGGTGGTAAACGGCATCATGTACGCCACTCTTCCGGACCAGGTGTTCGCCATCGACGCGCGCACAGGCAGGGAGATCTGGCATTTCCAGCGTCCCTCG
>DATLWP010000051.1:0-3069 GCA_035576265.1 Candidatus Polarisedimenticolia bacterium | reverse complement strand
CAACCGGATCCTGCGGTTCACACCGGAGGGAAATCTGGTGTCGCAAATTGACGGCGGCGCGGACCGGATGCTGAGCGAAGAATTCGCTGTTTCCCAGGTTCACATTTTCGCGATGGACGCAGATGGGCGAATGCTGCATGCGTGGTCACTCGACGGACGGCCGGAGGCGGATGTCGATTTGGCTCCCGAACTGGGCCAGGCAAAACGGTCCGCCCCGGCCATCGCGGTGAGTCCGCTGAAGGAGCTGGTCGTGCTGGACGCTCCGGAGGCTCGCGTGCTTCGTTATCGGATCAACTTCTGATATTTTTCCGAACGGTTGCTCCCTGTTGACGAAAGGCAGATTGCATGCCCCTGCTGCTCACGGAAGCGGATGTGAAATCGATTCTGACGATGCCGCTGGCCCTGGAAGCCGTGGAGGATTCTTTTCGGCGACTGGCAGATGGCGCGGCAACCTCGCATGCGCGCCACAGGCTGCACATTCCCGGAAAAGGATATTTGAACTACATGGCGGCATCCGATGCGGCGGGAGGCTATTTTGGCCTGAAGATTTACTCGGCTTCACGCGAGGGCATGCGCTTTCTCGTTCCCTTGTACAGCGCGCAATCGGGCGAACTGGTCGCGCTGATCGAAGCCGATTACCTCGGACAGATGCGCACGGGAGCGGCGAGCGGGGTGGCCACTCGGGTGATGGCGCGGGAGGATGCCCGCACGGCCGGAATCATCGGCACGGGACTGCAGGCGCGGACGCAACTGGAAGCCGTCGCACTGGTGAGAAGGCTCGAGCGGGTACGAGCGTTCAGCCGTGATCCGCAGCGGCGCGAGCGGTTTGCACGCGAAATGACGGCGCGCCTCGGCGTTTCCGTGACGCCGGTTTCGTCCGCCGAAGAGGCCGTCCGAGGCGCCGACATTCTCATCACTTCGACGACGGCGACGGCCCCCGTGGCCGAAGGCCGCTGGCTCGAGCGCGGCGTGCACATCAACGCGATCGGCGTGAATATCGCGCACAAGCGCGAACTCGATGCCGAAGCGGTGCGCCGGTGTGATGTAATCGCTGCAGACTCGCGCGAGCAATCGAAGCTCGAGGCGGGGGACCTGATTTATGCCTTCGGCGACGACGCATCGCGATGGGGGGCCGTTGAGGAACTTTCCGACATCGTTTCGGGCAAGGTTCCCGGCCGCACCAGGCGCGATCAGATCACGCTCTTCAAATCGAACGGAATCGCGATCGAGGACATCGTGGCAGCGGGACGAATCTACGAACTCGCGCGCGAGCGGGGCATGGGGCGTGAGGTTCCGATGTGGCAGAAGGAAGCGCGTTCGGGGGAGGAGCGGAGCACCTAAGCGCGGGCGCCACGGAGCCGCTTCGCGAGAGCGTCGTGCAATCGTTGGCGGACGGTCTGCGGAAGCGGCGCGGGTTCCGAATTGCAGAAAATTTGAATTGTCTGTTTCGTGGTGTCGACGACGAGGCGGCAATCCTTGCAGTTTACCAGGTGCTGTTCAATTGAGACGCGGAGGGCGGGGTCGAGCGCCTCGTCGAGATAATCCGCCAATTCGTTGACAATTTCTTTACATTTCACGAATGTGCTCCCGACCGAAAATATCGGTTCAAATTCTCGCGCAACTTCAACCGAGCCCGCAGCAGCCGCGATTTCACGGCGGGCACGGAAAGTCCCAGCGCTTCGGCCGTCTCCTCGGTAGATAATTCTTCGATGTCCCGCAATTGGAAAACGATTCGGGAGGGAGGGTCGAGATCTCCGATGACCTTGGAGAGAATGGCGGCGAGCTCGGATTGTTCGTAGCGCTGCTCGGGAGACGGACCCCAATCTTGTATTTCCCGGGGCATCGCTTCCTCGCCCACGCTCACCTGTTCATCGAGCGAAACGACGCCCGGACGGCGCTTCCGTAGCTTCATCAGCGCCTGATTGACCGCGATGCGCACGAGCCAGGTATAGAAGCGGGATTTTTCCTCGAAGTTTCCCAGATGCTCGTACGCCTTCAGGAAGGCTTCCTGCATGGCGTCCTCGGCATCTTCGCGATTCCGCGTGATATTTTGCGTGAGGCGGAAGATCTTCCGCTCGTAGCGGTCTACCAACGTCTCAAAGGCGGAAATGTCGCCGGCTCTCGCCGCCGCCACCAGAGCGGACTCGTCTTCCTTCACCACCTGAGAGGGGAGTGGCCGGGACTGCACCGGATTGAGCTTCGGAGAATGCATCGAGGGTTTTCCCTCATGAAATGGTAGCACAGCTTTCCCGGCTTGCCCGGCGAGATTGTATTATCATAGCCAGCGAGCGAAAATCCCGGCACGCCATTCGCACTTGTGAGCTTTAGCGCCGCTGAAGCATCAGAGCAAATGAAGCGGCCGGGCGTTTTACGCACCTTACGGCCCGGGGAAAAGAACCAAAGGCACCTCATGCGGACGCTGCCCGACTATTTGCGCAAAGGGATGAAGTTGATTCTCGTCGGCGCCAATCCCGGCGACCGTTCGGCGCGCGTGGGCCACTACTACGCGGGCCGCAGCAACCAGTTCTGGCCGATGCTCTACGATTCGGGCGTGATTCCAGAGCCGCTCGGCTATGAGGACGACCGGCGCATCATCGAGTTCGGGATCGGCATGACCGACCTCGTCAAGCGCCCCACGCGGGGCGTCGAGGAAATCGACCGGCGGGAGTTTGCCGAGGGCCGCGTCCTGCTGGCGCAAAAGCTCGAGGAGATGCGGCCGCGCGTGATCGCTTTCAACGGGAAGCTCGTGTACCAGAAGTTTACCGGCCGCCCCTGCAAGCTGGGTCTGCAGAAGGAACGGCTTTATGGGGCACACGTGTTCGTCCTCCCCTCGACGAGCGGGCAAAACGCGGGGACCAGCGCCGGAGTAAAAAAGCGATATTTCAAGAAACTCGCCGCGCTATTGAAAAGCCTGAAGGATTAGACGCCGTTCCCTTTGCCGAGCATCGAATTCATCGTTTTGCCGCAGTGCTCTCGGAAGGAAATCGTGGACGCTCGCGGCAGATATTCAGCAGCGCGCCTAGGAGGTTGACTGCGAATGGGGTTCAGCCAGCCAGCCGACAGTTTGCC
>DATLWP010000050.1:0-3123 GCA_035576265.1 Candidatus Polarisedimenticolia bacterium | reverse complement strand
GGGCGAAAACCGATATCTTTCAAATCTTCACCCGTCAAGAGCCTAGGCGGGCGAACCTGCTCGGAAGGCGTCTCGGCCAGGAAGCGGCAGACAAATTCATAATTGTCGAGAAGACCGTGGCTTGAAAGGCAGTCGAGGCGATGCAATTCGAGGTGTTCTTCAAAGCGGTCGAGCCGAACGAACCGCTTGAGAGTGGAGGGCTTCATACGCGGGGCGTCCTTGAAGCGGAGATGATTCGCAACGAGAGAAGCGATCTGGGTCGTGTCGTCGTTTGAGAAACGCAGTCGGCGACAAATCTCTTCGGCTATGCGAGTGCCAACCTCGACGTGCTCGTCAAATCGAATCCGACCATTCGGACCGGAAGGCGGAGTAAACGTTGGGGGCTTGCCCACGTCGTGGAGCAGCACGCCCCAGGCGAGTGTGGGCGAGCACCGGGCGGGCAACTCCGCGAGCATGAGAAGCGTATGCGTCCAAACATCGCCCTCGGGATGAAATTGCGGCGGTTGCTCGACGCCCTTCATGCGCGCAACCTCGGGAAGAAGCTCCGGCAGAAGTCGCGTCTCATTGAGAAGCTCAAAACCGCGACGTGCCGCGCCTTCTGTAAGCAGCTTGGTCAACTCGTCGCGCAGGCGTTCTGCCGAAACCTGGTGGATCTGTGGCGCGAGTTTAGTGACAGCGGCGAAGGTGGCTGCTTCGATCCGGTAGCCGAAGCGAGCGGCAAAACGCACGGCGCGAGCCATGCGCAGTTTGTCCTCGCGAAAGCGCTCCTCCGACCGACCGATGGCGCGAATGATTCCGGCACGAAGATCATCGCGTCCTCCCACGTAGTCGAGAACCTCATTCGTTTCCGTATCGAGCAGGAGCGCGTTGATCGTAAAATCGCGGCGCTTGACGTCCTCGGCAGCCGACGTGGCGTAGACGACGCGATCCGGATGGCGGCCATCCGCATAGCCGACGTCGGAACGGAAGGTCGCTACTTCCACCTGCGTAGGTTCGGCCGCGCCGGAATCTTCCGTAACGATGATGACCCCGAACTGCGCACCTACGGCTAGGCTGTGCGGGAAAAGCTGCTGGACGCGGTCGGGCGTGGCGTCGGTAGCCACGTCGTAGTCGGCGGGCTCGCGCCCGAGCAGAATGTCGCGCACACATCCGCCGACGAGATAGGCCTGGTGTCCCGCCCCCCGCAGCCTGCGGCAGATATGATCGGCTAATTGGCGGGCATCCATAGCGGGATTATGCGGGAAAAGAGCAGAGGTTGGAAGCGGGTGAAGTTCTACGGAATCTTAGATGCGCTCTGCGGCGAGAACGCGGGGGACGCCGGCGAGGTCGTTCGTGACGCTAATATTCAGCCAGCCAGACTGCGCGACAACCATCGCACGGACGCGGTCCACGGCGCCGTAACCGAGTTCGAGAACCAGAATTCCACCCGCGCAAAGCAGCGAACCCGCTTGCTGAATCAACTGGGCGTAGATTTCAATGCCCGTAGGTCCGCCGAAAAGAGCCGTCTCGGGCTCATGTTCGCCAACCTCTGGCGGAAGTGATGCCGCCTCGTTGCGCGCGACATAGGGAGGATTGCTCACGATCAAATCGAACGGAAGAGACTCATGTCTCGTAATTGGCGACTCGCGGAGAAAACCTTCGAGCAAGTCCATTTGGAGAAAGTGAATGCGGTCTGAGACGCCGTGGTGGGTGGCGTTGCGGCGGGCAACCTCAAGGGCAGCCGCTGAGATGTCTGTGGCGAAGATTTCGGCGTGCGGCAATTCGCGGGCGAGAGCGATAGCCAAGCATCCCGAACCCGTGCCCACGTCGGCAATGCGCAGCGGAGGGCTGGGAGCCCCCGTGTCCATTCGGATCTTGATGCCGCGCACCCCCAATCGCTCGAGCGCCACTTCGACGACGTGCTCGGTTTCCGGGCGCGGGACCAACACCGCCGGGGTGACTTCGAATTCGAGGCCCCAGAATTCCTGCTTGCCGGTGAGATATTGCGTGGGCTCGCCGGCGGCACGTCGTGCAACGAGGGTAAAATATTTGTCGGAGGCGATGGAATCGAGCGGCGCTTCCGGATGTGTGTAGAGCCAGGCGCGATCGCAGCCGAGCGTCGACATTAAAAGAAGTTCGGCGGAGAGGGTGTGCGAGGGGACCTGCGCTGCGCGGAGGCGCGCCATGCCTTCCTTCAATGCCGCCCGAATGTCCATGGTTCGTGCGTCCTTGTCAAGCGCTGACGCGGAATACGAGAGAGATTCCTCCGTGCGGCCCTTGGGCGCACCGCTCGAACTGACACGATCGCCGACGGGGCGATGCATTACGCCTCGACGAGCTCCTGCTTGAGGCGTTCGGATTCGAAATGCGTGACGAGCGCGTCGACGAGCGGGCTGAGCTTGCCATCCATCACGTCGGTGAGCTGATGCAGCGTGAAATTGATGCGGTGATCCGTGACGCGGTTTTGCGGAAAGTTGTACGTACGGATCTTCTCGGAACGGTCCCCAGTCTTGACCTGGCCGCGGCGTTCGGCGGCAATCGCCTCGTGTTGCTTGGCCTGCTCCATTTCATAGAGCCGCGCGCGAAGGACGCGCATGGCCTTCGCGCGGTTCTTGATCTGCGACTTTTCGTCCTGCTGCGAGACGACCAGGCCGCTCGGGATGTGCGTGATGCGCACGGCAGAGTAAGTCGTGTTGACGGACTGGCCTCCCGGACCGGACGAGCAGAACGTGTCGATGCGCAAGTCTTTTGGTTCGATCTTGATGTCGATTTCGTCGGCTTCGGGAAGCACCGCGACTGTAGCGGCGGAGGTGTGGATGCGACCCTGCTGCTCCGTGGCTGGCACGCGCTGGACGCGATGCACGCCGCTTTCATATTTGAGCTTCGAATAGACCTTATTTCCCTGGATGGCTGCAATGACTTCCTTCATGCCGCCGATCGGCGACGGGGAGCTTTCAAGTACCTCAACGCGCCAGCCCTGCGATTCCGCGTAGCGCGAGTACATGCGAAAAAGCTCGCCGGCAAAGAGCGAGGCCTCGTCGCCGCCCGTACCGGCACGGATTTCGACGATCACGTTTTTCTCGTCGTTCGGGTCCTTGGGAATCAACAGGACCTTCAGCTCACGCTCGACCGTATCGCGGCGAG
>DATLWP010000049.1:0-3678 GCA_035576265.1 Candidatus Polarisedimenticolia bacterium | reverse complement strand
TGCATCCAAACACGCTTGATTCCCACCAACGCTGCTTCGCGTACAACTTGTTCCGTCTGCTCGGGCGGGACGGAAATGAAGACGCCATCCACAGGTCCCGGGAGAGAGTACAGGCTTGGATAGGATGGATCGCCTTCGATTTCCTTCGCCTGCGGGTGGACTGGGAATAAGCAGTATCCGCGCGCCCTCAGTTCTTTGTAGGCGTAGTTTCCGAATTTGTGACCCTTGCTCGAAGCGCCGACCACGGCAAGTTTTTTCTGGCTAACGAATTCGTTGATAGCCGCTTGATTTGTCATGGGGACGGCTCCTTTGCTTCGGGAGGAGAATATCAAGCTCCGGTGTCTTTGCGGCGCACATTCCAACTGCTGCCGGTGTCGGGGCCGTCAGTAGCTATCGTTGAAGTTGCGGGGGAGCGGGCTTCACGCCACACGATTTGCCGTGGACACGGTCTTTTGCAGCCAGTCCGTGCTGACCGACTTGGGTCGCGTGATAGGCATTCCGAGCGCCCGATTAATAATCAGTTGCGAGCACATTCCCAGCGCCCGCGAAACTCCGAACAAAACCGTATAGAAGTCGAATTCCGTGAGTCCGAAGTGGTATAGCAGCGAGCCGGAGATGGCGTCCACGTTCGGCCAGGGATCCTTCGCCTTGCCTTGTTCGCGCAGGACCGACGGAACGACGCGGTAAATCGCGTCAATGATTTTAAATATCTCGTCGTTCCCGCAGACGCGCGCGCCGAATTCATGGAACGCCGTAAAGCGTGGGTCGGTAACGCGAAGGACGGCGTGCCCGTAGCCGGGAATGACGTGGCCTTCGTTGAGCGTCTTCCACACAAATTGGCTCAAGTCTTCGTCGCTCGGAACTCCCTTGAAGGCGGAGCGAACCGAAAGAACAAAGTGCAGGCACTCCTGGTTGGCCAGGCCGTGCAACGGTCCGGCAAGCCCGTTCATGCCCGCGGAGACCGCGTAATAAGGGTCGGACAGAGCCGAACCAACGGTTTGACAGGTGAACGCGCTGACGTTCCCGCCTTCGTGGTCGCAGTGCAGGGTCAAATAGAGACGGATCAAGTTGGCGAACTCGCCCGTGGGGTCGGGAATTCCAAGCATATGGGCAAAGTTCCCGCCCCAATCGAGCTTTGGATCCGATGGGACCAAGTCGCCCTTTCCGGTGTGCAGCCTGTATATGCCGGCGCCAATGGCGGGGAGTTTGGCGATTAGCTGCAACGAGTCTTCGAGTGTAGGCTCCCAGTACTCGTCCTTGTGCATGCCTTCCGAATAACGTTTGCGGAAGTCGGATTCGCGCTCCATGACCAAGATTGCGGTGCTGAACATGGTCATGGGATGCGAGCGCCTGGGCATGTCGTTCAAAATTTCCCAGACATAGGAAGGAACTTCCGCTCGCTCTCTCAACTCATTTTGGAAGTCGGCAAGTGATGAAGCATCAGGCAATTCTCCCGTGACCAGCAGATAAAAAATCTCCTCCGGAATCCGATCGGCGAGATCTGCGATGGGAATGTTCCGAACGATCAAACCCTTGTCGGCTTGGACGACCGAAGTGTCGCAGAGCAGGCCTTTGACGCCGCGCATGCCACCCAGGACCTGATTCACCGTGACTTCGGAAACCACGTCGCCGCCGTGCTCCTTGGCGAGCGCGTGCAATTCACTCCTGAGGCTGGGTATCTGGCCGGCAAGTTTGTTTTTGAGCTTTGCCATGTTCCCTCCAAAAACGATTATATCCCGGCGGCGGCTCGTTTGCGCGAAATTGGCGCAGGCGCCTGCAATAGATTCCCGATGATGACTCCGAAACCGCACACAGGGTAAATTCACGCCGCGGCGGCGGTCAAGCTCTCTGAAAGCACTCCGACGCGCGGCATTACGAGTTCTGAGAAATCGTCGAGCCTCATCTGCAGGGCGTCTCGATGCGTACCGGCGGTGAAGACAATCTCCTCCCATTCAGTGAGGGCACGGTCCAACCACACTTCCATTCCGTAGAGATTTCCGAATGGAGGGATGGCTCCCAAGTCGCAGTCAGGAAAGAGTGTCGCCAGTTCGCTTTCCGCCAGCAGTTCGATCCTCTTGGCCTTGATGGCGTCCTGCATTTTGCCCAGGCTCAGACGGTATGCGGCGGGGAGGACGGCCATCACCAGTCGCCCGTCCGCGTCCAGGACCACAGTTTTGGCCAGCCGCTTTCCGGAGACGTGCAGCGAATGCGCGACCTCCTGGGAGGTGTAAGCTTGAGAATGCGGCAGCCATTCGTAAGGGATATCATTGGCATCCAGGTATTCCCGAACCCTGCGTGAAATGCTCATAAATCCCTCCTCGACCGCTCGAATACAATTTTCCTTGAATTCATAGAGAGGCAATTCCGCTGCCAACCCACTGATAATCGAAACGGCTTGAGATGATCGCGAAGGGCACGCATTGAACGGAAAAATCAGGAGTTGTGCGCGAGCGTCTTTTCCGCTTATGCAGTCCATTGCCATGGCGAAGCGGAGACGATAATTTGTCCCCTGCGGAGTGCGGATTCCCGCGCAGATGGCAGGCCCTGAAATGTCTCTTGAGGCGCACGCGACACGGGAGAGTTCGGCTGCGACTTTTCGTCCTATAATGGTTTTGCATTCGACAATGACTGCGGGGGTTGCTCATGGAACTCGTTTTTTCAGGTTTCAGGCCTGAATCATTTGAATTCTTCACCGAGCTGGCAGAAAACAACCACAAGGTATGGTTCGATCAGAATCGCGCACGCTACGTGGATTTTGTCACGGGCTCGTTTCGAGGCTTGCTCTCTACTCTTGAGCCGTTTCTCCTCAAGCTCGACCGCCAGTTCGAGACCTCTGGCAAAACCAACCGCAATTTTTCACGCATCAACCGAGATATTCGATTCAGCAAGGACAAGCGTCCCTACAAATCCAATTATTACCTCTACGTTTTTGATCGCCGGCGCGACCGTACCGAGACCGGCAGGCTCTACGTGGGGCTAAGCGCTGAATGCGTCACCGTGGGCTTTTCGATATACGCCGTCGGAGGCCGCGACCGCAAAAGCACGCTCGAATCGATCTTCAGGAAGCGGTATCCGTCAAATCGAGAGCAATTTTCGCGTCTCCTTGAGAAGACCGTCCGCAAAGGCCGTTACGAAACCTACTGGCACAGGCAGGAAAAAGGGGAATGGGTCTTGCATCCCGGATTGCCCAGGAGTGACCGGGATTGGCTGACACTCCATGCCTGGATTGTGCGTAAAGTCTTTCCCGCCGGCTCGCGAGGGATTTCGTCTAAAAGTTTCGTGGGACGGATCAGAAATATATTCGCCGAGCTTTATCCCCTCTGTGTCTTCACATCATCGTCGAGCCCGGGCTGGAAAAGGGGTCTGAGATAACGTGCCTAGGTGGGAAGTTTCGCCAAGCCGCACCAAACTGTCTACCGGGAACACGCCGTTCACGTGTTAAAATCCGCGCATGCTTTGGCTTGCATCGGTCCAATTGCACGAGCCGCCGAACTTCTGGGTAAAGATCGGCGCGTTCAATCTGGCATTGGCGATCATTCTAGGAGCTTTTTTCGGGCTTTCGCTGCGCTCGTTTCTTTTGTTCGCCGTCGAGCGGGAATGCGATACGCGCGAGCGGGCGTGGAGACTTGTGAAGGGCATCGCCCTCCTGGTCCTCGGTGCCTTCTTCACCAGCGTGGC
>DATLWP010000048.1:0-10093 GCA_035576265.1 Candidatus Polarisedimenticolia bacterium | reverse complement strand
CCCCATTCTTCAGCTCCAAGCCGTTTCACCGGATGGAAGCTGGGCCGTGGTGCTGAGCAAAGCAGGCACTGGCCGAGAAGCAGACGCGGACATATACGCATTCCCCCTCGGAGGGGGAGCCCCTGCAACAGTTTGCTCCATTTATTGCGTGTCTCGGTGGAGTGCAAGCGGAAACATCTTTTCGTTCTCCGCGGACATGATGGGAGGAACCAAAACGGTTCAAGTGCCCGTTTCGCCCGGCAAGAGTTTGCCGTCGTTGCCGCTCGCCGGGATCCAGACCATGGATGACATGCGGAACATCAAAGGAGCGAAAGTCCTCGACGGCTCTATTATCGCGGGGCCGAAGTCAGGCCTTTCTGCCTCGTTGCACCAAGAAGTTCATCGCAATCTCTATAAGATACCTTTGCAATGAAGCGCGAATGCGCGACAGCCTGCGCGTGGCTAAGGCGCTAGTTGAGCAAGGAAGTGCGCAAATGACGCCGGAACGCTGGCAAGAAATCAAGAAAGTGCTCGCCGGGGCGCTAGATCAGCCGCCCGAGGAGCGGAGCGTTTACCTGGACCAGGCGTGCACCGATCCGGACCTGCGCCGCGAAGTCGAATCGCTCATCATTGCGCACGACCAAAGGCACACCAGCTTTCTGGAGCAGCCTACCCTCAGCAGCGGCCCTTTGCACAGCGGCACGAAACTGGGGCCGTACACGATCCTTGCACGCATTGGTTCGGGAGGAATGGGGGAAGTCTATCGGGCCCATGACACGAATCTGAAACGCGATGTAGCGATCAAGGTCCTTCCGCCAGCATTCGTAAACGATTCCGAGCGGCTCACCCGATTTCAGCGCGAAGCGAGGATGCTGGCTTCCCTCAATCATCCCAACATCGCCTCGATTTACGGCATGGAAGATTCCGGCGGCACTCGCGCCCTCGTGATGGAGCTTGTCGAAGGGCCGACGCTGGCGGAGCGCTTGAGCTCAGGCCCGCTGACTTGCAACGAGGCCCTCACAATTGGCAGCCAAATCGCCGAAGCACTGGAAACAGCACACGAAAAAGGCGTAATCCACCGGGATTTAAAACCGGCCAACGTGAAGTTGACGCCTGAAGGCAGAGTGAAAGTATTGGATTTCGGTTTGGCGAAGGCCTTCACGGGCGATGGCGGGCTCGACCTCTCCCTCGCGCCGACCGTGACAGCCGTAAGCACGGATGCAGGACGAATTCTGGGCACGCCGGCCTACATGAGCCCAGAACAGGCGCGGGGCAAGTCTGTGGACAAGCGGACGGATGTCTGGGCCTTTGGATGCGTGCTCTACGAGCTGCTTACGGCGCGGCGGGCGTTTCCGGGTGAGACGCTGCCAGATACGATTGCGGCTGTTCTGGAGAAGGAGCCCGAGTGGCTAGCACTGCCCCCGACCGTGCCCCTAAGAATCCGGGACATGCTGCGCCGATGCCTGCAAAAGGATCCACAACGCCGCCTGCGCGACCTCGGGGACGCTCGGATTGAGATCGAAGAACAGCTCACGGCACTACGCGAACAATCAGGCTCAACGGTCCTGCCAAGTCAAGATTTTTCGAGTCGGCAGGCCGCTCGCACACCGATTGCGCCGAAGCGTTCCGCGTCGTTGCCATGGGCTCTGCTGGCGTTGCTGGTGGCGGGATTCGCCGCGTGGATCGTCTTCAATGGCACTGGGCCGACGGTCGAGAATCCCTTATCCAATGCGGTATTTACGCCACTCACCGACTTTACCGGAGCCGAAACCAACCCTGCCATCTCCCCGGACGGAAAATTCGTCGCCTTCATCTCGGACCGAAGTGGTACGTTCGACGTCTGGGTGATTCAAGCCAGCGGCGGCAGCCTGGCGAACCTTACACAGGGTCGGATCGGAGACGTGCGTGCGCCCCTTCGTGCCATCGGATTCTCCAGCGATGGGTCGGAGGTGTGGACCGGCGGAACGGAAGGCAGAAGACTGATGTTGTGGCCGCTGATGGGCGGCGCACCGCACAATTTCTTGGATCAACACGCCGCCGAAGTCGCCTGGTCGCCGGATGGCAGGCGGCTCGTTTATCACAAGTGGGACCCGGGCGACCCCATTTTTGTGGCCGATCATAATGGCGCCAACTCCCGGCAGATCGTGCAAAACGAGCCCGGATTGCACAATCATTATTCGACCTGGTCGATGGACGGACGCTGGATTTACTTGGTGCGCGGCCGGCCTGCCACACGTGAACTGGACCTATGGCGCATTTCGCCGGAGGGGGGAGAACCAGAACAACTCACGCATCTCAACACCGATATCACGTATCCGACTCCACTCGACGACAGGACGGTGTTGTTCGTCGCCCCCGACAAAAACGGGGCCGGCCCATGGTTGTGGGCGTTTGACCTGGCGACCCGAACCTCACACCGCGTGAGTTCAGGCTTGGAGCAATACACGGCGCTGGCGGCAACGGCGGATCGACGGCGTCTTGTCGCCAGCGTCGTGAACCCTCAGGTCAACTTATGGAGCGTCCCGATAACTAGTCGCATCGTCCCGGAACAAGATGTCAAGGCCTTCCCATTGCCCACGGTTCGCGCTCAGGCGCCGCGCTTCGGGGGTGGGTCCCTGTTCTACTTATCTTCGCGGAATGGGGCTGACGGGCTGTGGAGCTATCGAAATGGACAAGCGCTGGAAGTCTGGAAGGGTTCTGAAGGCGCGCTTCACTCACCTCCGGCCATCTCGGCGGATGGAAAGAGTGTCGCCTTTTCACTAACGCGGAACGGCAAGCAGCAGCTGCACGTCATGGCCGCGGATGGGACGGGACTCCGCCCGCTTTCGGCTGAAGTCGATGTTCGGGGCACGCCTTCGTGGTCTCCCGACGGCAAATGGATTGTCGTGGCCGGAAGCGATCGCGCTGGAGAGGGCTTGTTCAAACTGTCCGTCGATGGCGGCCCGCCGGTTCGGATCACAACGGGACCGTTTCTTGACCCCGTGTGGTCTCCGCGCGGGGACCTGATCGTGTATTGCGGCACGCAGGTGTTCTCGGTCACGCCGCTCCTGGCAGTGCACCCCGATGGTACGCCCGTGAAGCTGCCGGAAATCAATGTGCAGCGTGATGGTGAGCGTGCGCGATTCCTGCCGGATGGCACGGGCTTGGTTTACATGGTCGGAAGTACGTTGGCCGAGCAGGATTTCTGGCTGCTCGACCTTAGCACGATGCGCTCGCGGCGATTGACTCGGCTGAGCAATTCCGCCGTCATGCGGACTTTTGATATCACTCCCGATGGCAAGCGGATTGTATTTGACCGATTGCGGCAAAACTCGGGCATCGTGCTCATTGATCTTGCGACTAAGCAAGTTCGGCCGCAGTAGGTTGATACAATCCTCGTTATTGCCCAGCCCTGCACAACCCCCTCCTGCGCTGGACCGAAGAGTTGAAGCGCTTCGTGCCGCCCGGAAATGACGTCAAGCATGACCGAGTCGAATCTGCACATTCTATGTTTCTGTAATGAGCCGCGGCTCGATCACGCTGGAGAGTTGACGGCGGAAACATAGTTCACGCCCCCGAACTCTCGTACAGGTATCAACCATCCCCTACCTGTCCTTTGTGCCAGTTGAATTGAAGACCCCGGCCCGCGTAACCTATCTGCTGGCTTGCTGTTCCTCGAGGGATTTGGCGGTCCCGGCGCACATCTGATGGAATCCAGCCTACAGCAACTCGGGCGGCGCGAGTGGTGGCTTTGGTTCTCCGCGCTTGTCGTGACAATCCTCTCGGGGATAGCTCTCCTGCTCTCCTCATTTCCTTCGCTTTTTCTGCAAAGCGTTCATTTCTACGAAATTCGCTCCGGCCAAGCGAGGTGGGCGACATTCGACTTGCTGCTGCTCTTCAACGGCTGGATGATTTACCGGCAGTGGTCGTTTCGCCGGCTGCGGAGACAGCTGTCTGCCCGAAATGCGGACGGGCTAGCGACCTCCGGAGATGCAAATGCGTACGACCCCTTCCGCATGGACCCGGCTACGGGATTTTACACTCGCGCCTCGGTCGAGCACTGGCTTGGAAAAGAGATTGCCCGCGCGCGGCGGCACAACGTCCCGCTCAGCCTCGTCGCGCTTCACCTCGACGACATCGCGCAGCTCAGCCAGACTTATGGCAGCGCGGCCACCGACTCGATGCTGAAGGAATTCGCCAATCGCGTGAGGAAGGCAAGTCGCGGCACCGATTTCGGCGCGCGCCTGGCGAGCGATGGTTTTTTGCTCGTGCTTTCCGAATGCAGCCTTAACGAAGCAAAGATTGTATTGGACCGGCTCGGCACCTTGGAAATGAAGTGCGCCGGGCAGGATATCGCCCTAACCTACTCGATTGGATGGATCGACTACAAACCCGGCGAGGTCCCTGCGGATCTGATCAAACGTGCCGAGAGCGTTCTTCAGCTCTACAAGAACGCGAGTAACGACAGTCCGTCTTCAACACTGATAGTCCGTTGAGCGTTTGTCCCCGGTAGTGAACCGCCTGAGCTGAATATCATCGGTCGGACGCTAGAATCCCGCACTCGATGTCTCCCAATAGATATAAAATCAAGTCGTTGACGATCGCCGGGCCTGTAGCTCAGATGGATAGAGCAGCGGTTTCCTAAACCGCGTGTCGGGGGTTCGACTCCCTCCAGGCCCACGATTCCTTCGCCGTCTGGCGAGCAGTTTCCGCCGATAGGAGGCGCGCAACTCGGCAAGCGCGGGACCAGCCCGTCCGCCTTTTGTTTCCTGTATGAATGCGGTGGGAAGGGAAAGGGCCTGCTCGTCCGGCCGTGCTTGGGCATCGACGAGAGAGCGCAGCGAGGCCCGCGGGCACGGTTACCCTTATCCGCCTGCCGGCCTCTCTCCCGCTCCGCCGCCGAATAGTCACCCGGCATGAACCAAGCAACGCGTTGAGGAAGCGGAGTGCCCCGCCCGCGCAGAGTCACCTCGCACGGGGAACACGCCGCGTGCGCTGCACGCGAAGCACGGCAACAACGGGGCGGTTTCGGTGCGCACCGCCGAGTTCCAGCGTTCGCCTAAACGAATTGCTACTTCTTGGCGATGCTCCGGATGAATGCGACTACGTTCGTCACTTCCGCGGCGCTCAGACTCTTTACCGGCGGCATCTTATTTTTGCCTTCAGTGACCACTTTCGTGATATCGGCATCGCTCAGCGCCTGTACCTCTTTGGAGGGCAGTTGCGGCAAGGTTACCTTCAACATCTTCGCGACCGCCTCCTTTCCGTTCCCATCTGGTCCATGGCACGCTGCGCAGTGCTTCATGAACACATCCTTGCCTGCGTCTGCGTCGCCACCGGCGAACACTGCGGGAGAAACCGCCAGTGCGAGAAACATCATTGCGCAGCTAATCTTCTTCATGGTCCTGCCTCCTTTTTACGCCCCTCTTCCGGCCTCCATCTTTCGAATTAAGAGTGCCAGAGCGATCAGTACAAACACAATGGCTATCAAAGAAACTGCCAATCCCGTCCGGCGGTATTTCGACTCCGCCATAGCAGCGAGTCCCGCCTGGTAGGTCGATTGAGTAACCTTCAGCCCCGCCTGGACGTCCTGGTCTACGACGTCGGGCCGAACCGAATGAATCGCAACACGAGCCTTGGTCAGGTCGTCCTGTGCGTCCTTCAGTGTCAGCTGGGCTTCGCCGACCTCCACGCCCGCCGCCTCAGCGCGAGATAGAATCTCATCGGAACGGCCGATCTCGTCGTCCAGCTTCACCAAATCCGCGTGCATCTTGGCGGCTGCCGTGTAGCCCGGATCTCCGTCCGAATGACAAGTCACGCAAATCGCGCCTTTGCCCGTTCCCATCATCGTGTCGGTCGGCTTCTGGATCCCGTGGTTGGTGTGGCAGACGATGCAGGCGGCCACGTTCATCGCCGCAAACGCTCCCTTGTGCGGGCCGGAATCGAACGTCTGTTGCTGAACGACGTGGCACGTCGAGCAGACGTTTTCAACCGAAGCGACACCCGGAGGCGCTGCGCCGTGGCTGCCGTGGCACGTCGAGCAGGTCGGCGCGCTCACATCCCCCTGGACCATGAGCTGGTCGTAATGAACGCTCGTGGCATACAGCGCGTATTGATTGGTCGGAATCTTGTATTCCTTCATGTAATCCGCGTTCGCGTGGCAGCGTGCGCAGGTTTTGGCGACGTTCGTCGGATACACCGACGACACCGGATCGTTTGGCGGGCGGATATCGTGCGCCGTATGGCAGTCCGTGCAGACCGCCACATGAGTGTCGCCTTTCGCCAGGCGCTGTCCGTGCACGCTCGTCTTATACTGGCTGAGCTGGTCGGTGCGCACGGACGGGTTGAATCCCCGCATGTACGCGGCATCGGAATGGCACTTTCCGCACAGCGCTGGTATTTGCGCGCGGTCGATGTGTCCTTTGAACCCGGCGGCTGTCCCCATCGCTTGTGTCATGTCGTCGCTGGAGGAATCGCCTCCGTGACAGCTTGTGCAAAGAAGCCCCTTTTGCGCGTGGACGCTGCTGGAGAATTCGTCCGCATTGATCCCGAACGGCGGCCCCTGTTGCGAATGGCAATCGAGACAGGTGTTCGGCGCGGCGCCTTCACGATTACTGCCTTGGGTCTGTCCCCAGACAACCGGGGCCGCGAGAAGGAAAGCGCAACTGGCAAGCAGAGAGACCCACAGCTTGTTTCTCGTGGACCAACGCGCTCGCCGCTCGTTCCGGTTCCTGCCGCTCGGTCCGTCCGCCCGCCTCAACATGCGCCACCTTTCGCCTGAGTGTGGATTGGCATGTCCCCTCTACTTCGCGATGTACGCATACACGGTCATGACCACGATGTAGGCCAGGGCGAAAACGCCGGCGCCCGTGATCAATTTCTGCGCCCGGCCGCGCCGCCCCCCATCGAAGAAGGGCACGAGCGTCCAAGCCAGGAAAGCCGCACCGAACCCAAGTATGCCCAGCAATTCGCCTTCAAACCACGCGATCTTCGCCGGGATAAACTTCAGCGTCTCGAACATGAACATGAAATACCATTCCGGCCGGATGCCCGGAGGCGCCGCGGCGAATGCATCCGCTTTCATGCCCAATTCCCAAGGCTTCAGCGCCGCGAGGCCTCCCAAAATCGCCAGCGCCACGTACCACGCCATCAGCTCGCGGAGCAGGAAGTTGGGGAAAAATCGAATTTCGCGCCGCTCAGTTGGCCTAGCCTCCCACTCGGCTTCAATGCTGGGAGGAACGCTCATACCGAACCGTTGCACGAGCAATACATGAAGAGCGATCAGCGTCGTCGCGATGCCCGGCAGCACGGCCACGTGGAATCCGAAGAAGCGCGTCAGCGTGGCGCCGCTTACGTCCTCTCCGCCGCGCAAGAAAACCAAAATCCATTTGCCAACGACGGGCATCTGTCCCGCGATGTCCGTTCCCACCTTGGTCGCAAAGAAGGACAGCGTATTCCACGGCAGCAGGTATCCGCTAAATCCGAATCCCAGCACGATAAACAGCAGCAACATGCCGCTCAGCCACGTCAGTTCCCGCGGCTTCCGGTACGATTTCAGGAAGAACACACTGAACATGTGCACGACTGCCGTGAAAATCATCAGGTTCGCGCTCCAGGAATGAATCGAGCGCACCAGCCAGCCGAATGGCACCTGCGTCATGATGTACTGCACGCTCTCGTAAGCCTCGCTGGTGCTCGGCCGGTAATAAAGGAGGAGTAGAATCCCGGTGATGACTTGAATGATGAACAGGAATAGCGTCATCCCCCCGAGGAAATACCAGTACGAGTAACGATGGACGGGGACGGTCTTGTGCTCGATGAACGCGCGGATCTCATGCCAACCGAATCGCTCATCCAGCCAATTCTTGACGCGGTGCAGTACGCCCATATCAGGCGTTTTCCCGGCGGCGAGCGTAGATGTCGTTGCCCTTCAAGATCACGTCGTATTCCTCCAGCGGCCGCGGGGGAGGTCCGCTGATGTTGGCCCCGTCCACGGTGTACATCCCGTTATGGCATGCGCACCAGACGGCGTGCAAATCGCTGCGATACTGCACGGTGCAGTTCAGGTGCGTGCAGACGGCTGATATCGCGTGGTATTTTCCGTCGGCCGTCAGGACGAGCAGCGCGGGACGGTTGCCAAACCGAAAGATTTTCCCCGTGTTGGGCTTCAAGTCCCCGACGTGCGCAGCCAGTACGTTACCGGTCGTTTGTTCGACCGTCTTGGGGGGGATGATGTAACGCAGGACGGGATAAAGAAAAGACGCCAGCGATGCCGCAACTCCGGTGCCAAGAAATATCCGGAGCGCATGCCGCCTTTCCGGCTGATCCTGCGCAAATGCCGATTGGTCGCTCAATCGTCTTCCTTCCTGATACGACTCCTCCGGCCCGTGCGAGGAACTCGCCTGCGGGATGAGAATGTCTTCGGACTGCGGCGCGATGCGCGGCGCCAGTGTTTCGGATCTGTTCGGCCTCTACTTCTTCGCCAACCCGCGCAGGTGACTAACCAACCCCTTGATCTCGTCGGCCGTCAACTTGCCCTTGTAGGCCGGCATCGCTTTCTTACCATTGGTCACGATCTCGGTCAACTGCGCGTCGGTTTGCTTCTGCACAGCCTCGGAGCGCAGATCCGGGACTTTCATCGCCTTTCCCGCCGGACTGTCCCCGCTCCCATCGGCCGCATGGCACATGGAGCACTTTGCTTTGTAGACCTTGGCGCTGTCGTCTTGCGCCCGCAGCGCTGGCACGATCAACAACAAGCAAGCTGCCAACAGACCCGCCTTCGTGCACACTCCCAGTGAAGTCGTGATCATGAGTCTCTCCTTATTCCGGGCGCCGCACGGCTAGAAATCGGTCGTCCAGCGAACCGTCACCACGTTAGCCTGGAAATTGTCCGCGCGAATAATCTCTTCGATGTAGTAAGTCCTTTGCAGATCGATGGACAGCCGTCCGATCCGCGGGTACTCCGCCCAGAGCGTCCCGGTGATCATCGGAAACGTTCTGGGTCCCGAAATGACAGGCTCGCCCGTGATCTGGCTCGTGCCCGTCGTTCGGACAAAGTTCCCACTCACGTTGGCTCCGACATACTTGGGGGCCCTCACGGCCAGCCCTCCCTGCCAGATCCGGTTGATGTAGCTGTCGAGCAAATACTCGTGGCATGCCACTCCAGGTGGGGTAGCCCCGGGGTTGCCGCACGAAGGCGCGGCTGTGCCGGGCGTTATGGGTCCGCGAATGAACTCGGCGTTCCCTTTGGCCAAGTAGGTGTCATAGCTAAACCCGCCGAACGCGGAGATTCGGTCGGTGAAGGCATAGGTAACCGTGATGCCGTTCGACCGAATATTGTTCTGGAACTCGGCGCTGGACAATTTGCGGTTCCGGACAGTTAGGTTGTCCTCCACTGACAATTTGTCCGTAGGCTGGAAGCGGAAGACGATCCGCGAGCCGACATCGGTATGCGGCGTGATCCGCGTGTAGGAGGTCCCGGTGACGATATCCTGAATATCGCCGCGCACGCTGAACATCCTGGTAGGCTTGTAATACACGCTCAACGTCGGCCAGGCCGTCTTGATGCGCCTGGTGTGGACGTCGTCGGCCTCGAGCTCACCGGCTTCGCTGAGCACCAAACCAACGACATCCTCTTTGATGAACCGGACGCCGGGACGAATGATCAGCTGGGGCGTGGGAATGAACTCCATATTCAAATTCAAAGTGTGCGTTCCCAGCTTCCATCGCTCCTGTCCGATCTCCGGTTCCAGGACACCCCCGTTGAACACGCTCTGGAACACTCCGTCGCCTGATTCTGTCGCGATGCGTGAATAACGATAGTCCACCAGGAACCGCCACCAATCTCTTAATCGCACGGTGAAGCCTTGGTCGATCACGTGGTTCGGATCCGTGACGATCGCCCGGTCGCTTTCCTGAACAGTGAACGGCGCGTACAGCGTAAGGGAGCTGTTCGTGCCGTAAATCCCGCTATAGAGAGCGTCGCGCGAGACCGGTCCGCTGTACCGGTAGAAGATGTACCCTCCGCGAATATCCAGCCAGTCATTCACTTTGCCATCGTAGGAAAACTCGCTCACCGGCGTCTTCAATCGGCGAGAGTCCTGAAAGGAAATGAGGGCCGGCATATTCGGCGCCA
>DATLWP010000047.1:0-3083 GCA_035576265.1 Candidatus Polarisedimenticolia bacterium | reverse complement strand
GAGTGGGAAAGCGTGCTTGAAATGATGGCCCGACCGAACGACCCGAAAGGCAATGCCGCTCGCGAAAAGTATGAGAAGCGCCAGCGCGAACGAGCGAAGTTCGTGGATGCGATCAAGGAAGCTTTCATTCCCAAGTGGGTGCGGCGCGAGACATACAACGGTCACCTCTGCGATCTCGTCGAGCTCAATCCAAATCCGAAATTTCATCCGCACTCGATGTTTCAGGGCGCGCTCAGCCACGTCACTGCCACCATCTGGGTGGATCACGCCGCCGATCAGCTCGTGCGCGGAGAAGCGCGCATAGCGAACGACGTCTCTTTCGGCGGAGGAATTCTTGGCAAGCTCTATCGCGGCGGCACGGTCTCCATGGAACAGACGGAGGTGGCCCCGGGCATCTGGCTGCCCACGCGCTATCAGTACGACTTTTCCGGACGCAAGTTTCTGTTCCCGTTCGAGGAGCACCGGTTGATCGAGGTCCGCCACTATCGCCGCGTCGGTCCGCCCGAGGAGGCTCTTGCTCTCGTCCGCAACGAAATCGCAAACGGAACGCCATTCTTAGCGGATCCGTGAGATTTTTTTGCCGCCGGCAATTGGGACGGGGAGTCGCCGCCGAACTGTCACAGTATCTTTTGCCGAGATTTTCCAGTTCCCCACCGTCTTGCCGAGAGTTGTTTACCGACCGGGAGAAACATGCGACGTCCTCTGCACGCGGAAAGAGACATGGAAGTGGTCTACGCGTTCAGCTTGGTTGCCCTGACCGGCCAACTCACGCCGGAACTGTTCGCCGTTGACTCCGGCTCGATGTAGGCCTCACTGCTCGCCAGACGCCTGTACCGCCGAACAGTTGACTCACGCGAAGCCTCATGCAGCTCACCCGCACTGGAAAACGCGACGGCCTCTAAAATTGCGGAGGAGGTGCAGCGATGAAGCGATCGATGCTTATACTGCTGGTAGTGGCCGCTCTGGGAGTCGCGGCAACCGCGCAAGCTAGAGTCGCCACGGGAACACTCGCGGGCACCGTACTGGATGCGCACGGCAAGCCCGTCGCGCATGCCACGGTCACGATCCAGACTTCCTACGGCGATCATCCCAACGCGACGCACACCGACGCCAACGGTCACTTTGCGTTCGCGCGCTACCGGACAGGTCAATATGACGTGCGCGCCTACGCCGATGGACTATTCTCGGCCTGGACCAAGCGCGTGCTCATCCGGTCGCACAGGACAACCGAGGTCACCTTGCGCCTCCCGGCTGCCAAGTGACGACATTTCGGCCTCGGTTTGGAAAAGCCGAACTCCCCTCGGATATGCCTGTGAGCAGGTTCTTTCAAATCAACAAATTACCGCTGGCGCTAAAGGGCAGTACTACTACCTCGGTACCGAAAAAACACGCCGCTTGAGCCATTCGTTCATTCCGGGGCAGTTTGGCACGATCACGGTGCGGGTTGGGAGCTGTGTTGCGGGGACGACGGTTCCTAAAGGAACCGGGGCACGCTTTCCAACCCGTCCAAGCCCGCCTGCCGACGTAATCCTCCTGACCCCCGTTTGCAGGACGGGCCTATCCCGCTTCTTCTGCCAAGGCTCGCCGACACGATCCCGCCAGCATTGTTTGGCACGCCTCTTGCGCTTCAGAGGCGCGCCTGGCGTCCTCGAATGCGTGCAACCCCTGTGCGATCTGCAGCGACGCGGCGATACGACGGCTTTCGGTTAAAGGGAGTTTGCGACAGGTGGCGGGAAAATCGTACAGCATGCTGTGGCGGTTGGTGGCGCTGTGTACCGCCGGATTGTCTGGTCTCGCCGCTCCGGCTACCGGCGCGGACCTCGAGCCGGCGACCCGGGCTGCGTTCGACCGTTACGTGCAACGGACGGAAGCGCAGATGAATTCCGAACTCGCGCGCCACGAGCCCTTCCTCTGGATCGAAAGGCTTCCTCCAGACCGGCGTGTCGAAGCCGACCGCCAAGTCCGCGCGGGCCAAATCGTGGTCCAGCGGCTCGGCACATGGGATGAGAACAGCTCCGGTGATCGCGTGAAACCGGTCTCCGTTCCGGGCGGAATGATCCATCACTGGATTGGAACTGTGTTCATCCCCGGAGCGAGCCTCGCGCAGACACTCGCTTTCGAGGAGGATTACGACCGCCACGCGAATTATTTTCGCCCCGACGTGATGCGCTCGAAGATCCTGCAACACAACGGCAATGATTTCGTCATCGAATTGCGCTTGTACAAGAAAAAAGTGATTACCACCGTTCTCGACACCGAACACCAGGTCCACTATACGCTCGTGGATTCGACGCGCGCTCGGAGCCGCTCGCGAAGCACTCGCATCCAGGAGGTGGATGATGCAGGGAAACCCGACGAACGGCTCGAGCCCGTGGGCCACGACCACGGATTCCTCTGGCGCATGAATACCTACTGGCGCTTCGAACAGGGGAACGGCGGAACGTACGTGGAATGCGAGTCCGTTTCGCTCACGCGCGATATTCCCGCCGGACTCGGCTGGCTGATCGGGCCTTACGTGACGAGCGTGCCGCGTGAATCGCTCATCTTCACGCTGGCCGCCACGCGCGCCGCCGTGCTTCAACGGATCTCGTTGCGCGCGGCGGAATAGAAAATTTTCGGCGGGACGTGTGCGACGCCTAGCCGGAATTCACCGCCTCGAAAACGAACGCGGCCACAGCCGCTTGAAATCTATTGAAATGTTGCCGTCACGGTCATGTTGCTGGTTATCGTGATGGTGCACGTCGTTGCTGTGGCGGGACACTGTGTGGCGGTGACGTCGCCTCCCCATCCCTTGAAGCTCGATCCCGAGGCCGCCGTGGCCGTCAGCGTCACGGAACTCCCGCTGAGGTAGCCCGCAGCGCAAGTTCCCGACTGAGTCCCGGTCGTGAGCGTGCAGCTGACCTTCCTCAGCGTGTCGGTCACCGATCCCGACCCGCTTCCCTGCAAGTTCAGCGTCAAGTTGTACGAGGTCAGCGCCCCAGCCAGGAAAATGTCGGCCAGGCTGTTGTTGTCGCGCGTGACGAGGTTGCTGGCGGAAGAAATGAAGCTGACCGTGCGGCCATCGCCGCTGATTGACGGCACGA
>DATLWP010000046.1:0-1960 GCA_035576265.1 Candidatus Polarisedimenticolia bacterium | reverse complement strand
CCTGCTTCGATGCAGGCTCTCACGGTTGACTCGGATGTGGCGGCCGCGCGCACGATTTCGAGCTGACCCGTCTCCGGTACGGGATGAAAAAAGCGCAAGCCGACGCACTGCTCCGGGCAAAAGGTGATCTCCGCCAGATCGGCGATCGAAAGCCCGGACGCGCTTGTGGCGAGGATGGTCCCAGGCTTTGCGAACTTGTCGAAGAGCGTAAAAATTTCCAGCTGCATTTCCATGTCTTCGGGCGCCGCTTCGATCAACAAATCTGCCTCGCGGCAGACTTCCTCGACCGAATGCGCCGTCGCGAGATTTGCCAATGCCCTTGCCTTCTCATCTGGCGTGATCTTCCCGCTGGCGACTCCGGCGCCGAGCGTTTGCGCGATATACGCGACGCCGTCCTCGAGCCGGTGACTGGATACGTCCTCGAGCAGGGTACGGTATCCGCCCAAAGCCGCGACATACGCAATCCCCCGGCCGAGCGCTGTCGCTCCGATCACCCCGATCGTCTTGACGTCCATCCCTTGGCCTGGAGAGCTGCGATTTCGCTGTGCTGGCCGGTGCGGCGCCGGACCCATCATACAGAACATCGCGCTGCGCGCCGAAGAAAAGCCCGTGGCTTACAAACTCGCGATGCCGTCTTCATCGAACCCGAGCACCACTCGGCCACCGGCCACGATCACCGGCCGGCGAATCAAGTTCGGCTCCCGTGCCATCAACCGGATCGCCTCCTTGCGCGAGGGTGGCTTCTCTTTCATTTTCCTGCGGCGATAGAGCTCGTTGCGCGGATTCAAAAATTCCCTATAGTCATGCGACCCGATCAACCTGTCGAGCTCTCCAACGCTCAGGCGTTCCTTGGCAAGGTCGCGGAGATCGAGCTCGAATCCTCGTTTTTCAATCAGCGCCCGCGCTTTGCGACATGTCACTCAAGTGGGTTTGTGCAGGAATTGGACTTTCCTCCCGGCCTTGTTCTCGCGCTTCCCTGCTTGCCCTTTCGGCCCCGTCGCGCTCATATTTCCCTTCCTCCTCCTGTCGAATCGGCGAATTTCAGTGCCCTCGGAATACCGGCGGTCTCTTCTCCAGGAAAGCGGCGAAACCCTCCGCACAGTCGTCGGAAAGGAAGCAATGAGCCTGCAACCGGTTCTCTTCGTCCAGAGCCTGCTCGAGTTCGCGACGCGCCTCACCGATCATCGCGCGCTTCAGCTCCCCATATGCAACCGGCGGCCCGCTCGCCATCTGCTCCGCGACCTTTCGCGTTTCCGCCTCGAATGTGTCGGCCGGGCAGACCCGCCCGGCCAGTCCCATCTGGCAGGCCTCCGCCGCCGAAACCGTCCTCCCCGTGTAGAACAGCTCCGCCGCGCGCGACAAGCCTACCAGTCGCGGCAGAAAATATGTCGCCCCGAAGTCGGGATACAGTCCAAGCCTCGCAAACGCATTCGTGAAGGACGCCTGCTCGGAAGCGATTCGCAAGTCGCACACCAACGCGAGACTCATGCCCGCTCCCGCCGCGGGCCCGTTCACTGCCGCGATCACCACCTTCGGCATCGAAGCAATCGCCAGGCAGATTTCCTTGCCGACTGCCAGCAGCTCGTCCAGCTCAGCCACTGCCTTGCGCGCCCGCGCGTCGCGCATATATTCGACATCGCCGCCTGCGCTGAACGCGCGTCCCGTACCGGTCAGCACCACGGCCCGCACCGATTTCTCCTTGGCTGCCCGCACGAGCGCGTCAGCGAGCGCGCGGCACATCTCCGGATTCAATGCATTCAGCTTGGCCGGGCGGTTCAGACGCACCGTAACCACGGCGCCTGACCGCTCCTCGAGGACCGGCAAACTGTCGGCTGGCTGGCTGAACCCCATTCGCAGTCAACCTCCTAGGCGCGCTGCTGAATATCTGCCGCGAGCGTCCACGATTTCCTTCCGAGAGCACTGCGGCAAAACGATGAATTCGATGCTCGGCAAAGGGAAC
>DATLWP010000045.1:0-7746 GCA_035576265.1 Candidatus Polarisedimenticolia bacterium | reverse complement strand
GCCAATAGGTTGAATCGTCCGGAAATTCGAGCCGTTCAACCGGTGGTCCCTGTGCGGAATTCTCGGGCCGCCCCGTCTCATTTGCGATTCGGCCCTGCCTCACAGGGAATTGAGAAGTTCGACCGAGAGAAGGCGCGCCTTTTGGGCCAGGTTCTGCGCGCGCGCCCAGTCACCGCCATTACTAGCGTCGCGCGACTGCGCGAGAAAGCTGCGAATCTTTTCCACAAGGTCCTGCTGCGCGGCGCTCAATTGCCTCCCGCTGGCTTGTTGCAGGTTGTGTTCTGCCACGGCGACGTCTTCGCGGGTTTTCCGTTCGTAACTGGCCTGGTCGCCTGGCGAAAGCTGCGGGGAGATTTGCGGAGCGGCCGGATGCGCCGGTGGCCCGGTCTCTGCTTCCGCTGTGCGTGATTCGCCCGCGGGTCGGTGCGGCGCGGGAGGCCGAGTAGCCGGAAGGGTGACCGGCGGGGGTGCCGCAGTGGCCGGGACCTTCGGCGGCGAGGCGTCGCTCTCTACCGGTGGAGTGGCACTGGTGTCGGGCGCAGTGGTCATGGGCCTCCCCATGGCTCCTGGAGAAGGCGCAGGCGCGGGAGCCGGGGCTGCCGCGTGCGCCTGTTTCCGCGCGCAGCCCGCCATGGCGAACGAGAGCGCGCAGGTCAGCAGGATGATTCCCACGCGGGCGATGATGGTGTGGCCGGGCATTTACCGTTTTCCGGCTGCCAAGTGCCGGTTGATCTCCCTGGGCTTGGCGGTCGGCGCTTCAGCCAGACGCGCGAGCGGCAGTTGCACCCGGAACGTCGTGCCTCGGCCGACCTCCGATTCACATTTTATCTCGCCGTTGTGCAATTGCACGAAGCGAAACGTATTGGCCAGTCCGATGCCGGTACCCCCGGGACGCGTTGTGAAGAAGAGCTGAAAGATTTTCTCCTTCTCCTCCGGTCGGATTCCTCGTCCTGTATCCTCTACGGTGATCACCGCATATTCGCCGTTGCGTCGCAGGCCGAGCGTGATCCTGCCGCCGGGTTCCGTGAAATCACAGGCATTCAACAGCAGATTCAGTACCGCCTGGTGGATTAGCTGGCGATCCACCAGAACCGCAGGAACCGAAGGGGACAGTTCCGCGTGAAGGACTAGGCCGGCCTTGGCAATCGAAGGCCGCGCTACGTCCAGCACCTCGTCGAGCAGAGTTCGTAGATCCGTCTCCTCGAGCTTGAGCTCGACGGGCTTCGTGAAATTGAGAAAGGTCTTTACGGCACGGTCGAGGCGGTCGATTTCGCTATCCAGCATCTTTAGGGCCTGCTGCGGTTCGGGACCCGCTGGCATGTTGGCCTTCAGGATTTCCAGCCACAGGCGCATGGAGTTGAGCGGGTTTTTCACTTCGTGCGCCACGCCGGCGCTCACGCGGCCCAGGGCGGCGACGCGCTCGGAGACTTGGAGCTGGCTGCCGATGCGCGCCAGCGACTCCACGTCTCGCAGCGTCACAAGCGTTCCGATGCGCGTGCCCTGCTCGCGGATCACCTGCACGCTCACGCCGATCCGCTGAGGCCCGGCGCCCCCGTCGATCGTCACTTCCTTGCCCTCCGCAGGTTCGATCTCGTCGCCCTCGATACGCAGGACGGCGCGAAGCGGATGCCGCAGTGGAAAAATCTCCGCCACGCGGCGGCTCCTCAGCTCCTCCGGTGGCCGGCCTAGAAACTTCTCGACCGACGGGCTGACGAGCACGGCGCGCCCTTCCGCATTGAACAGGAGGAGGCCATCCTCCAGTCCGCTCATCACTTGGTCGAGGTTTTCCCGCAGGCTGCTGAAGATCTCGCGCACGTCGCGCAACTGTTTCCCGATTCCCGTAATCTTGGTGCTCACCGCACCCAGTTCGTCGCCACGCACTACGATCGGCTCCGCGTCAAACTGCCCCGCCGAGATGCGGTCCAGTTGTGCGGAGATGCGGCTAATGGGGGCCAGCGCGATGGTGCTGACCACAAATGCCAGCAGCGTCGACAGCAGCACGGACCCGAGCGCCCAATAGCCGGCCGACACCAGCCCCGGCGAAATCTGGTCGCGAATCAGCGCAGACGAAAGCCCCACGCGGATGTCGCCGAAAGGCGCCGTCCCCAGTTGGAACGGAAGGGCGAACTCGTACGTCTGCGGCGGACCGTAGAGCTCCCGCAGTTGCTGGAAAAAACTGCCGCGCGCGAGCGATCCCAGCGGGGGGCGCCGGGCCACCTTGTGGTCCCGCAGCGACGCGTCGCTCGATATCATCACGTAACCGTCGCGGTCGCTGATCGTGATTTCGTAGATCGTCGGCGAAATCCCAACGTCCGATTCGATGAGCGAATTCAGCGTGCTGCTGTTGTCGAACGCCCGTCGGACATAGTCGCGCAAGTCGCTTGGGTCGAACGAAGCGGGCGAATCCCCGCGTTCGGCGGCGTCTCTCAGCGCGCCTCCGCAAGCGTCGTAGATCTGTTGCGCAATGAAGTTGGCGCTGTCGCTCGCCTGGCGCAACGTCTGCCGCATCAGCCGGCCGAGATACAGACTGGAGACCAGCGCGACCACGGCCAGGACCAAAAGAGAGGTGGCCAGTGTGAATTTAGTTTTTAGGCTGAGACGCATTTTTCCGCCCCGCCTCGTACTCTTTCAGTTTGTTGTGCAGGGTTTTCAAGCTGATCCCCAGCAATTCCGCGGCGCGCGTCTTGTTCTGGCTCGTCGCGGACAGCGTTTGCAGGATCAGCTCGCGCTCTACCTCGTCCACCGTCGTGCCCACGGGAAAGCGAATGCCGTTGAGCCCGGCGCTCGCTACGGCCGGTGCATGACCAAAGTCCGGCGGCAGATGCTGCCGGCCGATCGTGCTGCGATCCGAGGCGATGGCGGCGCGCTCGAGCACGTTGCGCAGCTCGCGGATGTTTCCTGGCCAGGGATAAGACCGGAAAAGGTCCGCGACGTCCGTGCTCACCCCGGACACCTTTTTCCCGTGCTTCTCCGAGATCTCCACCAACAGGTGGTCGATCAATAGTGCCAGATCTTCCTTGTGCTCCCGCAAGGGCGGCAGGTGGATGTGAAAAACGTTCAGCCGGAAATACAGGTCCTGTCGCAGTTGGCCGTCGGCGACGGCTTGCTCGGGATTCTTGTTGGTAGCCGCAAGCACGCGCACATCCACCGGCGTCTCGACCCTGCTGCCCAGGCGGCGGACCTTGCAATCCTCGAGCACGCGCAGCAGCTTGGCCTGCGTGGGAGCGGGCATCTCGCCGATTTCGTCCAGCAGCAAAGTACCGCCGTGGGCCAGCTCGAAGCAGCCCATGCGGCGCTCGGCCGCTCCCGTGAACGCGCCCTTCTCGTGGCCGAAAATCTCGCTCTCCATCAGCGACTCCGGAATCGCGGAGCAGTTGATGGCTACGAAGGGATGCTGCGCGCGTGGCGAGAGCATATGAATGGAGCGGGCAACGATCTCTTTTCCGGATCCTGTCTCGCCTGTGATGAGCACCGAAGCGGTCGACGGCGCGGCCATTTCCACCTGCCGCATCACCTCTTGCATCGCTTTCGAGGAGCCCACCAGCGCGCCGAGTTTTCCCGCCCTGCGCAGCTCCCGCGTGAGTGCTGCCACCGCCTGCCGGTCCCGCACGCGCCCCAGTGCCCGGTCGAGCAGTGCCCGCAGCACGGGCGGCTTCAGCGGTTTTTCAATGTACCAATAGGCGCCGGCCTCGATCGCCTGCACCACGCGCTCGTCGCTGCCGCGTCCCGTGATGATGATCACAGGGACTCGCTGGATTTCTTCCCTGAGATGCTGCAGCAGTTCGAGGCCGTTCATCCCGGGAAGCTCGACATCAGCGAGAACCACGCTGGGTTGGTACTCGGGGAATTTCGCTAGGGCCTCCTCGCTGCTTCCCACGCCGAGAACATCGTACGTCCACTGGCGCAGCAGGGCCTCGTAACCCTTGCGGGCGTTTTCCTCATCTTCCACGATGAGGACGCGTTGCGGGAATGGATTGCCGGTGGCCATCGAAACCTTGAATCTACCAGCAGTTTTCGGGAATTCCAAGGGAACGCGGCGCGGCGGGCCCGCGTTCCCCGTTTTTTGGGCTTGGGGAGAGTCGTGCGACGGCAAGCCGGCATTCAACTCCGGCGGAAGTAGATTGGTCGGTCCAGAGTGAGCTCCAACTTCCTATTCTTTTCGAGCGTCAGTTCTTGGCCGTAGCCGGAGGTGGCGATGAATCCGCCCGCTGCGCCTACGGCTGCTCCGATCGCGGCTCCTTTGCCTCCGCGAGCGGCAGCTCCCGCCGCCGCCCCAATGGCTGCTCCCGCGGCGACGGCCTCGGCCTGGCGCGCGGCTTTATCCTTCCGCGATTCGATCCCGCCGTCTTCGTCCGCCTTGACCGACCGCTCGCCCGGCATATCCGTTACTTCGGCGATCAAAGGCACTCGGCTGCCGCGAACCTTTATGTCATCGAAGGTCATCCAGATGCGCGCACGCCCGGTCAAGCCGGCGCGCTCGGCCTTGTCGATGTGACCGCGAACTTCCGCGCCCGGTGGCACGACGACCCCTTCGGAAGTTGCTAGCGGTTCGAGCGTCTTGGCCTTGAAACGCTTGCCCGGCTTGCTGTTTTTCGTGCTGAGTTTGCTCTCGAGTCCGATCAGAAAACGCGTTCCGGCGGGAATTTCATAAGCCGCGAGGGCGGACCCCGGAGCTACCGTCGGTTGCTGCTGCGCGCCGCAAGGCAGGCCTGTAATGCCCAACAGCGCGACCAATGCCACAACGCTGTGAATGCCCTTCATATGCGTCTCCTTTAATTCTTGGCTTGGTGCTCTCTGCTGGATCGAAAGCGTAGAGAAAAAACCGGCTAATGAGATGTCGAAAGAGATCGGAGGGTGGTCTGGATCGTCATGGGAAGCAGGGCTGTCCGGTCCCATCGAGCATCTTCAGCGCAAACGCGGCTTCTGTGCCGAATCGGGATTTCTACTGTTCCCATATTTGCAACGGATTGAACACGTGGGATTTAGTGGCATGAGTAATTCTACTATCTTGTACTTCTTCCCATTTTGACAATAGAGTCCGGCGGACATGATTCGGACCATGGTCCGTAAAGGCTTTTGTCTCAACAAAGAAACCGCCTTCTCGTAGTTTTTGCTTTGCACTCAGATTGCGGAAAGCAAGTGTTGAAAGGGGAATCACAATGTCTGCAACTGGACTAGGGACCGCTGAGGCGCTGGAACAACCTAGCGCCGTTACCGTCCTAATTGTAGACGACGAAGTTACCACGCGACATCTATGCCGCGACGTGGTGGCCGACGCAGGACTGCGCACTCGCACAGCCTCTACCACCGAGCAAGCCCTGGACATCCTAGAGCAGTTTGATGTCGACATCGTCATCACAGACCTGCGCGTCCCCGAGATCGGCGGCCTCGGTCTGTTGAAGCGCATCCGCGAGGCGTACCCACAGACCGCCGTGATCGTGCTCACCCAGTACGGCACGATCGAGAATGCCGTCGAGGCCACCCGCATGGGCGCAGCGGACTATGTCACTAAGCCCTTTCACGTTCCCGAGTTGCGCGGCAAGCTCGACCGCGTCGTCCGTGCGCTCGAAATCGACCAGGAAAACAGGGTCTTGCGCGAACAGTTGCGCACCCGCCCTGGTTTTGGAGGCTTGATCGGAGTTTCCCCCAAGATGCAACGCGTCTACCGCCT
Source organism: Candidatus Polarisedimenticolia bacterium (assembly GCA_035576265.1). Classification (GTDB taxonomy): domain Bacteria; phylum Acidobacteriota; class Terriglobia; order Acidiferrales; family UBA7541; genus Palsa-295. Next base: position 2,075 of record DATLWP010000045.1, on the reverse strand, counting down.
CGTCGAAAAAGTGAGCCAGCACAACTATCCCGTCTTGATCCTGGGCGAGAGTGGCACGGGCAAGGAACTGGTGGCCCGCTCCATTCATTTCTTAGGGTCGCGGCGAAACAAGCCGTTTGTGCCTGTGGATTGTTCTTCCCTGGTGCCTACGCTCATCGAATCGGAGCTGTTCGGCTATGTGAAAGGCGCCTTCACCGGTGCGTTGCATGCCAAGACGGGCCTGATGGAGGCGGCCGACGGCGGCACCTTGTTTCTCGATGAGATCGGGGATTTGCCGGTGGACTTGCAGGCCAAGCTCCTGCGCGCTTTGCAGGAGAAGGAAGTGAAGCCCGTGGGTTCGACGGAGCGCGTGCCCATCTCGACGCGCGTGATTGCTGCAACGAATCGTGATCTGGAAGCCGCGATTCGCCAGGGCCAGTTTCGCCAGGATCTTTTCTTCCGGCTCAACGTCGTGCAGATCAAGCTTCCGCCCCTGCGGGAGCGCAAGAGCGATATTCCCCTCTTGGTGAACTCGTTCCTCGAGAAATTCAGCGAAGCGAATGCAAATGTGCGGACGATCTCCGAGGACGCCATGGCCCGCCTGATCGCTTACGACTGGCCGGGCAATGTGCGGGAACTCGAAAACGCCATCGAGCGTGCGGTGGCGCTTGGTTCCGGCCCCATCCTCCACGTGGGAGACCTGCCCTCAAACCTGCAATACGGCGGCGGCGAGCGCATGCCGCAAAGCGACGAACTGCTCCCTCTCGAAGAGCTTGAACGCCGGGCGATTCTCCGCGCCCTGCACGAGGCGGGCGGCGACAAGCTCGCTGCGGCGCGCCTGCTTGGTATCGGTAAGACCACGCTCTATCGCAAGCTCAAGCAGTATGAAGCTGAGTCGCATACCCAGCCTCACTGACGCCAGCGTAGCTCCGCCCTCCCGATTCCATTTCGACCGTTCTCTCTTCTTGCGGCGCAGCTTTTCCTAGACAGGGAAGTGGGCGTCGCCATCCGTATCGAAGTGGGAAGAGTACCCGCCAGCCGTTTGCCCGAGCGGTAGTCAATGCGTTGAAATCAACCGACTTGATCCAAGCAAATCACTTGGTCAGCGTCATGCACTGTCTTCAGCATGGTCAAACGATGGAACCACTCCCATGAAATCCGTCTTCCGAAGTCGGCGCGCCGCGCCGTGGAGTACGCAGTCGCAATCAGCATCGCTCTGCTAGCGAGTTTCTGCATTCTACAGGTGCGCTGGTAGAGAAGAGCGGGCAGATCGTGATGACCAAAGACGCGGACGGGCCGGCCTTTTTCGCGATGGCCGATCCCGTTCATCGCTCTCGAAAACCTGTCGCCGACCGGCCGAAGCCTTCGGCGGCGCAGATCCCTGCCGACGCAGCCTTCAACGCCGTGTTCGATTCCAGTGGTGAGGCCCTTTTGCTCATAGATTCTGCCGGAGTGATTCAGAGAGCCAATCGCCGGGCTCGCGAATTGCTGCGTCTCAAAGAGGCGGATGCCCCGCGCCACGGCCTGCGCGATCTTTTGGCCAGCTCGCCCACGGAGCGTCTCTCGCTTTGGTGCTCACAGAAGACGCTCCCCGAGCCGAAACCGCTGGAATCGTCGCTCGTAAACGGTGCTCAAGTCCGGATCACCCTGCGTTCGATTCTTCCGGTTTCACACCATCTGCTCCTGTGTCTCGAAGAAAAATCGATCGCGCAGCGAGAGGCAGCCAAGTGGCGCTTAGTGGAATCGGAGCTCCGGAGCGTGCTCGATTGTGTGCAAGTCGGAATCGTCCTGTTCGATCCTTCGGGGCGAGTGCGATTCTCAAATGTGCGCTTCGGAAAAATCTTCGGTCTTAATGCCCGCGATCTCGAGAGGATTGAGAACGCCAAGGAGCTCGAAGAACTGATCGCTCTCCGACTTCAGGATCCCGAAGCCTTCGCCGCTCCACGGAGGGTTCTTCTGCGCGGAGCGGGCGAGCCGGGGCACGACGAATTGGAAATCATCCGACCGGCTCGGCGCGTGATCGAGCGATTCTGGCATCCGGTCCTAGACGTCGAGGGGCGCGCGGTGGGCTGGCTCGAGCTCTATTCGGACGTAAC
>DATLWP010000044.1:0-8128 GCA_035576265.1 Candidatus Polarisedimenticolia bacterium | reverse complement strand
AAAGAACTTGCCGCTCGCCGCCAACAACGAACAATTGAGTACATTTGCGAAAGCCGAGCGGGCCCCGCCGAAGCAAGCTGCCGCCCGAGAGGTTATGGCTGGCGCCGCCGAATCGAATGCAACCGCGACCGCTCCCCGAGCTGCAGCGTCTTCGGCTCCGCCCCCGCCTCCTCCGGCGACTCCCCCGCATGCCGCAGATCAGATGATTGCCGCCGAGCCTGTGGCCGCCCCGAAGGCGGCGCGTTCCGAGACGGTGCAAACCACGCAGGCGGCAGTTTCCGCGACGACAGGCCGCTTGACCGCAAGTGGCGCCGAAGCATCCTTCGAAACTGCCGAAGAACGCTCCGCCGAAAAGCTGCTCCGCACGCCGGATCCGAATGTGCTGTGGCGCATTACGCGTGGCGGCTTCCTCGAGCGCTCGATCGACGCTGGTGCAACGTGGCAGGGACAAGTGCCCGACTCGAATGCACGCCTCATCGCCGGCTCCGCCCCCGCTGCACAAATCTGCTGGCTCGTGGGCCGCAACGGGATCATCCTGCTCACCACGGATGGAAAAAAATGGAGGACGATTTCGCCCCCCGTGCGTGTCGACTTCGTAGATGTCGCTGCCCGGAGCGCATCTTCCGCCACGTTGATCGCCGCGGACGGCCGCAGATTTTCGACGACGGATGGCGGCAAACACTGGAAGGCCCTTCCGTAGACGCCGGTCCGACTGCAAATCAAGCTGCAAGAAATTCGACCCGCGCCGTTCTAACCTGTGGAGGCATTTCACCCGAAGGAGACAGCCCATGTCACCACGCTGCAAAGGAATTTCCGTCGTTGCCACTCTCGTTGCGGTCGTCCTGCTCGCAACACTCGCAGGAAGATTGAACCAAACCCGCGCCGCGGGGCTCGCCGATGACAAAGCCGCCGGCAACCAGACGGCGACGACTACGCAAAAGGATCAAATCGATCTTGCCGTCACAGTTTACAACTCGAATCTCGCGCTCGTCCGCGACGTTCGCCAAATTCGACTGCCTGCGGGCGTGTTTCCGTTGCGTTTCGAGGATGTCGCGGCCTCGATCAATCCTGCAACGGTGCACTTTCGGTCGCTCACCGATCCCGCGAAGCTCAGCGTGGTCGAACAGAATTACGAGTACGATCTGCTCGATCCGCAGAAGCTTTTGCAGAAATACGTTGGCCGGGAGGTGACCCTCGTCCGCCAGGAAAGAGACGCCGGCTCGACGAAGTGGGTGGAAACGAAGGCGCTGCTGCTCGCGGACAACAACGGGCCGGTGTGGAAGATCGGCGATGAAATCGTCACGGGGATGGGCGCCGACTCCTACCGCTTCCCCGATTTGCCCGCCAATCTTTACAGCCGGCCGACGCTCGTCTGGACGCTCGAGAATCGCGCCACGCCGTCTCAGCGGGAGGAAAGGCAGCGCGTCGAAGCGTCCTACCTCACCAGCAACGTCAACTGGAGCGCCGACTACGTCCTCACCGTGGCCCGCGACGAGAAAACCGCGGACCTGGACGGCTGGGTGACGCTCGTGAACAACAGCGGCGCCGCCTACGAGAACGCAAAGCTCCAGCTCGTCGCCGGAGAAGTCCACCGCGCGGGGCGGGCGCGAGGATTCGCGCTCGAAGAAATGGTCGCGAACAAGGCAGCATCTGCGCCGCCTCTGCAGTTCCAGCAGGAAGGCTTTTCCGAGTATCACCTGTACACGCTTCAGCGCCGCACTTCGATTCAGGACAAAGAATCGAAGCAGATCAGTTTGCTCACAGCGACGAACGTGCCGGTGGAGAAGTATCTCCAGGTCGAAGGCCAGCCCTACTACTACCGCAACCCGCAGGGCATCGGGAACGCCATTCCGCAGCCGGTAATGGTTTTCTACCGTTTCAAGAATGACGAGAAATCGAATCTCGGGATGCCGCTGCCCGCAGGAACCGTGCGCGTCTATCAGGCCGATTCACACGGCGGCACGCAGTTTGCCGGCGAAGATACGATCGCGCACACGCCGAAGGACGAGACGCTGCGAATCTACGTCGGCAATGCGTTCGACGTGGTGTGCGAGCGCAAGCAGACCGACTACAGAAGGCTCGCGAGCAATCTCTACGAGATGGAGTACCAGATCACGCTGCGGAACCACAAGGACGGCCCGGTGACGGTCGAAGTCCGCGAGCCGGTCGGCGGCGACTGGGAAGTGGTGAATTCGAACTACAAGTGGACGAAGCTGGACGCCACCACGATCGGCTTTTCGATTCCCGTGCAAAAAGACGGGGTGGCGACGCTCGATTACCGCGTCCGCGTGAAGTGGTAACGAGCTGCGCTCCGCGCGAGCCGGCCGCTATCTCTTGCCGGGAGGGTGGTCGATCATCGCCGGCTCGCGCGCGAGGAACGGATTTGCCGAGTTGTTTGCACCGTTTGTCCTAAAGGTTCTTCAAAAAGAAATCGGTGATCTGCTGGTAGAGCTGTATGCGCGCCGGACGATCCGTCATTGAATGGCCGCGTCCTGGAAAAATCACCACATCCGCCGGATAGCGGCCGTTGAGTATCAGTTTGTTGATCACTTCGGTCGTATTCGCGAAATGGACGTTGTCGTCCCCGGTGCCGTGGGCGAGCAGCAGCGAACCTCTGAGATTAGCGGCCTGATTCACGGGCGATGAGGCTTGATAGCCCTCGGGATTGCCCTGCGGGCGGCCCATGTAACGCTCGGTGTAGATCGTGTCGTAAAGCCGCCAATCGCTCACCGGCGCCACCGCCGCGCCTGCCTTGAAAACGTCGGGAGCGTTGAACAGAGCCTCGAGCGTCATGGTGCCGCCGTAGCTCCATCCCCAGATGCCGATGCGCGAGGCGTCCACGTAGGGAAGCGACTTCAGATACTTCACCCCCGCCAATTGGTCTTCAAGCTCCACCTTGCCGAATTGGTGATAGATCGGCGTCTCAAACGCGTGTCCGCGGCCCCAAGAGCCTCGATTATCGAGGGTGAAGATGAGGTAGCCCTTTTTGGCCATCATCTCGAGCCACAGAAACTCGGTGCCGTCCCAGGCGTTCCGCACCATTTGTTCCTGGGGGCCGCCGTAGACGTCGATCAGCACGGGATATTTTCTCGAGGCATCGAAATTCGGCGGCCGAATCATTCTGGCGAAAAGCTTCGTGCCGTCGCCCGCCGCAACATCCAGAAATTCGACGGGCGAGAGATGATATCCGCGCAGATCGGGGACTTTGTTTTCATTGATCACGGCGATGCGCGTGCCGTCCATGCGATAAAGATCCTGGCGCGGCGGCGTCATCGCGTTCGAACAGGTATCCACGAACGCGGAGGCGTCCGGCGCGATGAATATTTTGTGCGTGCCGGCCTCGCGCGTGATCCGCGTGATGCTCTTGTCCTGCAGCGAGAGCCGGAAGAGTTGTGTCCCCCGCGCGTCGTCCTTGTTGGAGAGGAAATAGATCCACCCGTGCGCCTCGTCGACGCCCGGATGGCTTGCGGCGCCCGGTCCGAAGCCGCCATTGCCACTGATGCCCCAATCGCCGCTCGTCAATTGATCGAGCTGCCGGCCGGAGAGATCGTAGAGATAGTAGTGGCGAAAACCGGTGCGTTCGCTCGACCACAAAAAGCGCTGCTGGTCGGAGAAAAAGTAGAGGTCGTCGGCGATGTTGATCCAGTACTTGTCCGTGTCGGCGAGAATCGTCTGGGACGCGCCGGTGGCGGCGTCGCAGAAAAGCAGGTCGAGGCGGTTCTGCGCGCGGTTCAGGCGCTCGATGGCCAGGCGCCGGCTATCCCGCAGCCAGACGACGCGCGGGAGATAGACGTCCGCATTCGCGCCCGTGTCCATCCATTCGGTTTCGCCGCCATGTACGCCCACGACTCCGACGCGCACGATCGGATTGGCCTCGCCCGCCTGCGGGTAGCGCGTGTACTCGATCTTTCCGACGAGCGAGCTCATGTCCAGGATGGGATAGCGCGTCACCGGCCGCTCGTCCATTTCGTAGTAGGCGATCTTCGAGGAATCGGGCGACCACCAATAGGCCGTCGTGCAGTCGAGCTCTTCGGGATAGACCCAATCGAGCTGGCCCTTGAGGATTTCCTCGCTGCCGCCGGTGGTAACCGCGTGGATTTCGCCGGTCGCGAGATTGACAACCCACAAATTCGAGCTGCGCACGAAGCTGACCCATTTGCCGTCGGGCGAAAATTTCGGATCTTCGATATCGTCCGCGCCGCTCACGAGCGGCTTCGGCGCCATCGTGTTCAAGTCCAGCAGAACCAGGCTGCTGCTCCCGACGAAGAGCAGAGAATCGCCGCCCGGCGACCAAAGGTAATTCGGCGCTTCCACGCGGCCCAGCCCGGTCGACTGAATCGCTTTCGCCTGCTCCGGAGGCATCGCCGCGGCGAGCACTTTCGCCTTCACCAGCACTTTGCGACGGCCGTTCTCCGTATCGAGCGCCCATAGCTCGGCGCCATCCCGCTTGCGCTCGAAGTAGGAGATGCGTTTGCCGGCGGGCGCCCATTCTATTCCTTGGGTGAGGTAGCCGCTCAGGCTTGGCGCGCTGTAGATGCGCTCGACCGTGAGCGCCTTGGAGGGCTTTGGGCTACCCGCAACGGGAGCGACTGCGCCGAATCCTGCTGCCAGAATGACGAGGATCGCGGCCAGCAAACGGGCGGGCAGACGCCGAGCAAATCGGCTTGGGAGGGCAAAAATACCCCCTGGCGAGGAGTGTCGATTATACGAAGGGCCGGTCCTTTGTTTGCAACAGGTTAGAGCCGTTTCTAATCGTCCGGAGTGTCGATTAGAAATGGACTGCGGACGATCCTGACGGGGCGCCGGACGTCCGTTCGATTCAAGAGGAGTTCCGCCCGGATCGCTTGGACGGGCGGGGGCCGGCGGATTCCGGCGCAGGCATGTCGCGACGCTGAGCAGCCCCGCCGTCCGGCTTATGCTCCGTTTCGTCTCCGTCTTCAGCATCCTCAAACACCACAAGCAGCCTAGCACGCTGAGGGGCTGGATGTCCGGATGTAGTTCGCGTAGACATTCTGTACGGATCCGCGAAGCAGACGAAACTTGCCCGGCTTGCCGGTTCGCTCTTCGGCATATAATCCGGGGCGGAGACAGGCGCGATGAAGCAGGCGATCGACAGATTCATCCAGTACCTGCGCTACGAGCGCAATGCTTCGCCGGATACCATCCGCGAATACCGGCGCGACGTCCAGCAGTTCGAGGCATTCCTCACGCCGCCGGGCGAGACGACCCTGCCGCTGGCGCAAGTGGATCACCGCATCGTGCGGGAATACGTGAGCTCGATGTACGACCGGCGGCTCGAAAGGGCTTCCATCGCGCGGCGACTGGCCGCACTGCGGACGTTCTTCAAGTTTTGCGTGCGCGAAAAGTTCACGATGCAGAATCCAGCGCGGCTGGTGGCGACCCCGAAGCTGCCGAAGCGAGTGCCGCGGGTGCTTACTGCGGAAGAGCTGAACGGCTTCCTCGACAGCATCGGCAGCAGCACCGCGGCGCAGAAATCTCGGCGCGCGCGCCGCGCCACAGCCCGCTCGGAGGAAGACGCCAAGCTGATCCTGAAGCGGGACCGCGCCATCCTCGAGCTGCTCTACGCTTCCGGCCTGCGCGTGAGCGAGCTGGTCGGGCTCGATCTCGGGGACATCGACCGGCGAGGGCAGATGCTGCGCGTTCTGGGGAAGGGCCGGAAGCAGCGCGTGGTGCCCTTTGGAGCGAAAGCGCAGGCGGCGCTCGAAGCCTACTGGCCGGTGCGCGACGAAATTCTGGCGCATCCGCAGTCGAAGACGAAACCCGCACCGGAGGCCGTCTTCCTCAATCATCTCGGCGGCCGGCTGACCGACCGCTCCGTACACATGCTGGTGAAGAAGTACTCGCGGCTCGCGAACGTCAACTGGGACCTGCATCCGCACTCGCTGCGGCACGCTTTTGCCACGCACTTGCTGGCCGACGGCGCCGATCTGCGCGCCATCCAGGAGCTGCTGGGGCACGTCTCGCTTTCGACCACGCAACGTTACACCCAGGCCAGCGTCAAACATTTGATGGACGTCTACGACAAGGCTCATCCCCACGCATGACAGCCTGATGAAGCCGCTGCCCGTTTTGGGGTCGAGAGTGAAATTCGGGTTGAAACGATGCACCCTGGCGTGGGCGGCGATCGCAATTGTGCTGGCCGTGGCGCCCGCAGCGGCCTTTGCGCAGACCGACGAGATCCAAGTGTACGACGGTTCGGTTGCCGAGCCCGGCGTGATCAATCTGACGCTGCACAACAATTTCACCCCCGACGGCCTGAAGACGCCGGCGTTTCCGGGCGGCCTCATACCCGACAAGTCGTTCAACGGCGCGGCCGAATGGGCGTTTGGCGTGACCGACTGGTTCGAGGCCGGGCTGTACCTGCCGCTCTATAGCGTCTCCAAAGACCGCGGCGCGACGATCAACGGCGGCAAGATCCGTCTGCTGTTTGCGGAGCCGCATGCGGACGACCGCAAATTCGTTTACGCCGTGAATTTCGAATTCAGTTACAACGCGAAGCACTGGGATCCGAACAGCTTCACATCCGAGATCCGGCCAATCCTCGGATTCCACGTGCGATCGTGGGATTTCTTCGTGAATCCGATTCTCGACAATTCGTTTGAGGGTGGATTCGGGAACCTCGATTTCGCGCCGGCATCGCGCATCGCTTACAATTTTTCGCCCAAATGGGCGTTGGGCGTGGAGGAGTACGCCGATCTTGGCCCCTTGCACAATTTCTATACGGCCGACGAGCAGTCGCATCAGGTATGGGGCGTCGTCGACCGCTCCGCCAAGTGGGCGGACATCGAAGCGGGCATCGGACTCGGATTGACTCCCGCGTCGGACAAAGTGACCTTAAAGCTGATCCTGTCGCGGGATATTTGGCGATGGCGGAAGCGTTGAACTTCTGCTGATTGGCGACTGAACGCGAGAGCAACAGCAGATCCCTCACCGACGTCCGCAAAAAGCGCGGCCGGGTTCGGGATGACACGAATCGCGGGTGTCGCTTGAACAGGCGCGCGCAGATAGGTGCGAATAGACATTCCTCATTGCCCCGATGTGGGCTTTTCTGGCGCGGAGGAGGCGCAGGGAACGATGCCGCGCGAAAGGCCGCGGCGCTACGTTCGAACCTTCAACGCAAAACCGAGTGCAGATACCTTCCCGCAACGTCATCCGGGACGCAAACACCGCGCACCGACGTCCCAAGAGACGGGCTGGGTTCAGAATGACACTGGGGCGCGAGAGTTTAGCCGTTGAGTGTGAGCGAAGATGCGGGAATGACAGTGTCGGAACCACCCGGGCGAGCGGCTGCGGACGGCGGCGCCTGCGAGCGGTCGATGCGATTGTAGAGCGTGTCGCGCTCCACGGCGACGCGCCCGGCGGCGCGGATCAGGCGCTCCAGCTCGGCGCGCGTGAGATGTTCGGGTGTGGTGGCGCCGGCATCGTGGTAAATTTTCTCCTCGACGACGGTGCCGTCCAGATCGTCCGCGCCGAATTGCAGAGCGATTTGGGCAATCCGCGGCGTCAGCATCACCCAGTAGGCTTTGATGTGGTCGAAATTGTCGAGCAGGAGGCGCGAGACGGCGATGGTCTTCAGGGCGTCCATGCCGGTGGGCTTGGGCAGATGCGCGAGGCCGGTGTTGGCCGGATGAAACTCGAGCGGGATGAAGGCGTTGAACCCACGGGTCTGGTCCTGCAATTCGCGGAGATGCAGAAGATGATCGACGCGCTCGGCGAGCGTCTCCACGTGGCCGAAGAGCATGGTGGCGTTTGAGCGCAGGCCGAGCTCGTGCGCGGTGCGCGCGATGGAGAGCCACATGCGTCCCGAGACTTTGTGGTCGCAGATGATGCGGCGCACGCGCGGATGGAAAATTTCCGCGCCGCCGCCGGGAAGCGAATCGACGCCGGCTTCCTTCATTTTCACGAGTGTGTCGCGGATGGCAAGTTTTGAAAGACGCGCGAAGTAGTGCACCTCGACCATGGTGAAGGCTTTCAGATGCACTTGCGGAAAGCGCTGCTTCAGCCCGCGGATCATTTCAAGGAAGTAGTCGAAGGGAAGATCGGGATGCAGACCGCCGACGATGTGAAATTCCGTGGCGCCTTCGGCCACGCCCTGCGCGGCGCGCTG
>DATLWP010000043.1:0-15666 GCA_035576265.1 Candidatus Polarisedimenticolia bacterium | reverse complement strand
GCGCATCGGCGATTTCGGCTTCACCGTGGGCATCCTGCTCGTATTCGCCACGTTCCAATCCGTGGACTTCGGAACGATCTTCCAGGATCTAATGCGGAACCCGCAGTCGGAAGCCGTGCTGACCACGATTTGCATCCTGCTGTTCACGGGCGCGATCGGCAAATCGGCGCAGTTGCCGCTCTACGTCTGGCTGCCCGACGCGATGGAAGGTCCCACGCCCGTCAGCGCCTTGATCCACGCCGCGACGATGGTCACCGCTGGCGTATACATGGTAGCGCGGATGCATCCCTTGTTCTCGCGTGCTCCGGTCGCCATGCTGCTCGTCGCCACCGTGGGCGCAATCACGGCGTTCTACTCCGCGACCATCGGCCTCCTTCAAACCGACATTAAAAAGGTCCTCGCCTACTCGACCGTCTCCCAACTGGGCTACATGTTCCTTGGATGCGGCGTGGGCGCTTATGCTGCGGGCATCTTTCACCTGATGACGCACGCGTTCTTCAAGGGTCTGCTTTTCCTCGCCGCGGGCAGCGTGATCCACGCCATGGGCGGCGAGCAAAACATGATGAAGATGGGCGGACTGCGCAAGCACATTCCCGTCACCTACTGGACGATGCTGATCGCCACCCTGGCGATCGCCGGTATACCCGGTTTTGCGGGGTTCTTCAGCAAGGACGAAATTCTCGAGGCCGCAAAGGCAGGTCCCGACGCGAATATGGTTCTTTGGCTGCTCGGCGTCGTCGGAGCAGGCCTCACGTCGTTCTACATGTTCCGTCTCGTCTTTCTCACGTTCTTCGGCAAGCCGCGCTTCGACGAGCACAAGGTGCACGTCCACGAGTCGCCCAAGAACATGACCGTGCCGCTCATGATCCTTGCCTTTCTCTCGATCTTCGGCGGCTGGTTCGCCTTGCCGAAGCTCATGGGCGGAGTCGACTATTTCGACAGGTTTTTGCAGCCGGTCTTTTCAGCGTATGCCCCGGTGGCGGATCCGGCGGTCGTGACGCCCGCCGAATCTACCGTCAGTCCGGCCGTGGAGCTGGTGCACTCACTGACCGGTTGGCCGGTGATCGTTGGGATTCTCGGCCTGCTTGTGGCGTGGTGGCTCTATATCAAGAAGCCGGAGATGCCCAAGCGACTGGCAGAGAGAGCGCGCGGCCTGTACGCGCTCGTGTTCAACAAGTACTTCGTGGATGAAATTTACGCTGCTTTGATCGTCCGGCCTCTGCTCTGGATTTCTACGCACGTGTTTTGGCACGGGGTGGATGAAGGCGCGATTGACGGCGTTGTGAACGGCGCGGCGCGCGTGGCGCGCGCATCCGGCGGCGAAGTGCGCCAATTGCAATCGGGCAACGCCCGCAGCTACGCTGCTTGGATGGTCATTGGCGCCGTCGGTTTCGCCGTGCTCTTGCTCGGACTCCTGGGGATGGTGCGCTAGCGTGGGAACACAGCCACTTTTGCTGACGGTCATCACATTTCTGCCGGTCTTGAGCGTGGCCGCGCTGCTCTTGCTTCGCTCGGACGACCACACATGGATCCGGCGGATCGCGCTGGCGGCGTCGGTCGCCGAGTTCGTGGTTTCGGTGCTTCTGCTGCGCGGCTTCGACTCGTCCGAAGCCAGCTATCAGTTCCAGGAATTTCACCACTGGATTGGCGCGACGATTCATTACCACCTGGGCGTTGACGGCATTAGTTTGTTTCTCGTCCTGCTGACGACCTTCCTCACGCCCCTGGCCGTTTTGTGCTCCTGGAAATCGATTCATGAACATGTGAAGGGCTTCTTCGTATCGCTTCTGGTGATCGAGACGGCCATGATCGGCGTCTTCGTCTCGCTCGATCTTTTCTTGTTCTTCGTTTTCTGGGAACTGACGCTCATCCCCATGTACTTCATGATCGGGATGTGGGGCCACGAGCGGCGCATTTACGCTGCCGTGAAATTCATTTTGTACACCATGCTCGGCTCGATTCTCATGCTGGTCGCGATCTTGTGGCTCTTCAACCAGACCGGCACATTCGACCTGCTGCAAATTCAGGCCCTGCTCCAGTCGGGGCGCATCGTGCTTCCGTCTAACGTCGAACTTCTCCTCTTCGGGGCGTTCTTCCTGGCATTTGCCATCAAGGTGCCGCTCTTCCCGCTGCACACGTGGCTGCCGGACGCGCACACGGAAGCGCCCACGGCTGGTTCCGTCATTCTCGCGGGCGTGATGCTGAAGCTAGGCACGTACGGCATCCTCCGCTTCTGCCTGCCGCTTTTTCCCGTCGCCGCGCACCGTATGGCGACCCCGATCGCCGTTCTCGCAATCATCGGCATCGTTTATGGAGCGCTGGTAGCCACGGTGCAGCATGATTTGAAGCGCCTCGTCGCCTACACCTCCGTGAGCCACCTGGGTTTCGTCGTGCTCGGAATTTTCGCCTTCAACGCGATTTCGATTCAAGGCGCGGTCTATCAGATGTTGAATCACGGAGTCTCCACCGGCGCTCTCTTCTTGAGCGTCGGCATGCTCTATGATCGGCGTCACACGCACGAGATCAAGGAGTATGGTGGGCTGGCAACACCGATGCCGGTGCTGATGTCGTTCTTCTTGTTCATCTGCCTCTCTTCGCTTGCTCTGCCGCCGCTGAACGGCTTCATCGGCGAGTTCCTGATTCTCATCGGCACGTTCCAGGCACATCATGCTTGGGCCGCCTGGGCCGCAAGCGGCGCGTTGCTTTCAGCCATCTACCTGCTCTGGGCCTACCAGCGCGTGGCGCTCGGCGAGGTCACTGTCGAGAAGAACAAGGCTTTGCCGGACGCGTCGCCGCGCGAGCGCTTGATTCTGGCGTCGGTGGCCGTCGTGATCGTGTTCATGGGGATTGCTTCCCCGCTCTTCACCCGCCGCATGGCAACTTCCACCAACGTAATGCTTCAACAGATGGACGATCAGTTGCAGCGCAGGCAGGAGGCAGCGCGGCCCCTGGCCGGTCCCCCTGTTGGATCCCAGGCTGTGATCGTGCCGCCATCTCATCAGGCTTATCCGGCGCTCGCGAGCGTCGCGGGAAGGCGGGTGCAGCCGTGATCCATCTTCCCGCCGAACAGCTTGCCAATCTCCACCGCCTTGCGCCGGAGGTCGTTCTCTGCCTTTTCGGCATCGTCATAATGGCTCTGGAGCCTTTCGTGCGCGGAGCGGGTCGGAGGGCGCTCGGCTGGGTCGGGTTCTCCGGAGCGCTGGTTGCGCTCGTATCGGTGCACCTGGCCGCTCGTCTGCCCGGTCGCGCCTACAGCAACCTGATCAGCGTCGACCGTTTCAGCGTTTTTGTGCATGTGGTGGTGATCGGCGCCGCTGCGCTCGCCATTCTCGGTTCGCTCGACTATCTCGATCAGGAAGGCATTCAGCGGGGCGAATACTACGCCCTCGTGTTGTTCGCCGCCGCAGGAATGGGGATCCTTGCGGGAGCAAATGAGCTTGTTACCGCATTCATCGGCCTCGAGATGAGCTCGATCTCGAGCTACGTGCTCGTCGGTTTCCGCCGCCGCGCCCTCAGCTCCAACGAAGCGTCGCTTAAATATTTTCTGCTCGGCTCGTTCGCGACCGCCTTTTTCCTTTACGGCATCGCGATGGTCTACGGCGCCACCGGCACCACCCGCATCGACTTGATTCAAGCGGCGTTTCGGAACGCGCCCCTCACGGCGCTGGCAATCTTGGGCCTCGGACTGATCTTTGTTGGCCTGGGCTTCAAGGTGGTGGCTGCGCCGTTCCAGGCCTATGGGCCGGACGTGTACGAAGGCGCGCCCACGCCGGTGACGGCGCTGCTCGCATCGGCGCCGAAAGTGGCGACGTTTGCGGTGATGCTCCGGATTTTCTACGTTTCCTTCGGCGCTGCCGGGGACATCTGGTTCTGGGCGATCTGGGTTTCCGCCGTGCTGACGATGTTCGTCGGCAATCTGGCGGCGCTCGTGCAGACCAACGTCAAGCGCATGCTCGCCTACTCTTCCATTGCGCACGCAGGTTATATCCTCGTCGCGTTCGCCGCGTCGACCGATCTAGGCATCGCGGCTGTGCTCTTCTATCTCGCGGCGTACGTGCTGATGAAAGTGGGCGCGTTTCTCGTGGTCACGCACCTGGGACAGCAAGGCGAGCAGCGGCTTGCCATCCAGGATTACGCCGGCCTCGGTTCGAAGCAGCCGGTGCTGGCCGCGTGCTTCTCGTTGTTTTTGCTGTCTCTGCTTGGCCTGCCGGCCACGGGCGGATTTTTCGGGAAATTCTTCGCGTTCCAGTCGGCGCTCGATGCCCACAGCATCCACGGCAATTGGATCATCTGGTTGGTGATCCTCGCGGCGATCAATAGCGTGATCGGCGCCTACTACTACCTCCGCGTGATCATCGCGATGTACTTCTGGGCGCCGTCCAAGGATTACGTTCCGACGGCAGTGGCTCCGGCGCTCAGTTTCGCGCTGGCTGTAGCCGCCATCGGGACACTGTACCTGGGCTTGATTCCGGGGCGCGTCCTCGTCTTGGCTCAAACCGCAGCGCAGTCGCTTACACTCCGCTAGACCGAACCCTCTTCATTCTGTCATTCGGAAAAAGAAAAGCCCGGAGAACGGTTCGTTCTCCGGGCCGGCTGGATCTCTCGTTGGAGTTTACTTGACGCGGATGAACATTGTGGCGAAGGTGTAGAGCGCCATCGATTCGATCAGAACCAATGCCAGAATGAACATGTTCTGAATCATCTTGGCCGCGCCCGGATTCCGAGCGATTGCCTCTGAGGCGCCCGCGCTCGCCTTGCCCTGTGCCAGACCGCAACCTGCCGAGGCGATCGCCATGCTGAAACCTGCGGTGATGGCAACCCAGTTCGTGCCGCCTCCGCCGGCCGGCGCTTGATCGGCCGCAAAAGCCGCTGGCGCGAACACACAAAGTGCGATCACAGCCAGCAGGAACAACGCATACTTTCTGTTCATGTTGTTTCTCCTCTTATGAATTGCCGCCAGGAGGTGGTTCCCGGCCGTCTTGGGAGACGACCGGACTCACACTGGAGCGGCGAAAATGCCTCGATAAAGCGACTCGATTAGTGCTCCGTCGCTACTGCACCGGAGACATAGATCACAGGCAAGATCGTGAATACGAACGCCTGCAAGAACCCGACAAAAAGATGCAACGCAATGAAAATGACCGGTATAAGAAGCGGGAGCGGAGCCGTGACGTAACCAACCGAACTCAGTTTGCCCAGGAACAAGAAGAATTCGAGCAAGAGGCCCAGAAAGATTCCGTAGAGCAACTCGCTGACGAACATGTTGACCCAGAGACGAACCGTGAGCGAAAGCATCCGCGCACTGTGGCTGATCAGTTCGATGGGCAGCATTAATGGCGCCAACGCCGGGTTTGGCCCGAGAAAATGCTTTCCATAGCCGAACCCACCGTGCTTCCGAATGCCGCACCAATTGTAATAAGCGAAAACCAGAACCGCGCAGCCGAACGGAACGGAAACCTGGGCCGTCGGTGATTCAATCGTCGGAATGATGCTGACGAGGTTGGCAAACAGAATAAAAATCCCGATGCTGCCGATCATCGGAACGAAATCTTCGAAACCGTGGCCCACGCTGTCCTTCAAGAGGTCGCGCACTCCCAGGTCCCAGGAATTGGTCAGCAGCGTTTCCATGCATTGTTGGGTGGCGCCCGGGCGATCCACAGACATTCGCGCCTTCAGCCACAGGAAAAACACGGCAGCGATCACGAACACGATCATCTCCATCGCCACGTGATCCGGGATCGGGTACTCGGGATTGGAAGGCGTGATGTGGAGCGCATTCAAAATGGCGAGAGCCGGCTTGCCGAGCAGCCGGTTGATCAGCACCATGGTCCAAGCAGCGTGTTCCATTAGTCGTCTATGCCTGCCTCATGTTTCGAAATAAATGGACGATCATCGCGGCCAGCACACCCGCCACCAGAGCGAAAAACCCAACCACAACGGGAACCGCGAGCCATCTAAAACGCCACAGAATAACACACACCACCGCAACGACCAAAACAAAGCGCCCGAACAGCTTGAGGCGCACGCCTCTCGGGACGCGCACTTTTTCCGCGCCGGCCTGCCCGAGAGACGCAGAGGTCAGCGCAATGACGCCCTGCTTTAGCCAGCGATAATTCGCGAGCGAAAGCACCGCGCCCACAGCGACTCCGGCCGCAGCGGGCCAACCCCAATGCAGCCCTGCCGCCAGCGCGCCCGCAGCACCGAAAGCCACTGTCCAGTACTCTACGTTGCGCACCAGTTCGGTCGTCGATTCTTCAGCCATCATCGCTCGTCAAGCGCCGCAGCAGCTCCCGCATGCCACCGACAAATCCGATTGCTCCTCCCACCAGCAACAGCCACGGGGCCGTGCCCAACTTTCGGTCCAGCAGCCAACCGATCCCGCCACCGACCAGCACGCTGGCCACCAGAATAAACGGAAGCTCCATCACCACGGCGTATTCCCTGGCCACGGAGGCAAATCGCTTGCGAGGCGGCGGATCTTTGGGGTTCATCGGCACTCCTCGCTAACCCGCCGCGGAGATCGAAATGCGATCGGAGGCGTTACTCATGGCGGGCACCGAGTATGATCGACACGGCGTGGGGAAGCAGATCGGCGATGGCGTCGAGCGATTCGACGGCGCCGCGCGGGCTGCCCGGCAGATTGATGATCATGGTCTTCCCGCGAATTCCGGCAGCTTCACGGGAGAGCAGCGCGCGGCGTGTTTTCGCCACGCTGGCGGCGCGCATGTGCTCGGGCAATCCGGGAATGAGCCGGTCCGCGACGGCCACAGTGGCCTCGGGAGTAATGTCGCGCGGACCGAGACCGGTCCCACCGGTCGTCAGGATCACGTCCGCGTCGTTCGAGTCTGCGGCTTCCTTGAGAAATGCTTCGATGGCCGGGCGATCGTCCGCGCGCACAGCGGACGACACGATTCTCCAGCCTAGTTCCCTGCATCGGCTTATGAGGGCCGGTCCGGAGCGGTCTTCCGCTTTGCCGGCGGCGACCGAATCGCTGATGGTAAGAATGGAGACGCGCATTGGGTGACGGGACTAACTGGCTGCTTCGACGCCTTCGGTCGGGGCGTCGCGCTGGCTCTCGTCCACCAGGCGCAGCGCTTCCATCAGCAGACCGGTGGTTGTGCGGGAAATCGTGGAACGCGAAGGCGCAGAATTGAAATCGATTTCGAATTCGCCGGCCGGCCAGCGCACAACGTGGAAGACGGCCGCTTCGCCTTCGAGCGAACCCAGCCGCGCGTCGGCACACTGCCCGGAGGAAAAGAACATCTCGCAGGATTCGTCTCCATGGCGGATCGTGAGCCGGCAGGACTTCTGCCCCATCTCGAGCGACTGCATCAGATCGAGAATGCTCATTTCCTCGAGCCGGCCCTGGATCACGCCCGGGCGCACGGCGCGATTCTGCAGCTTCTCGAGGTGCAGGCGATCGATGACTTTTTTCACGCGCCGCACCAAATCCTTCAGGAAAAAGGGCTTCGCGATGAAATCCTCGACGCCTTCGACGATCGGACGGAGCTTTTCCTCGATGTCGCCACGGCTAGCGAGAAAGATAAACGGAATCTGCCCGGTCTGCTGGCGCGCGCGAAGCTTCTCGTAGAGCTGGCGCCCGTCGAGGCCCGGCATACGATAATCGCACAGAACCAAATCGGGAGGTTCATCTACAATTTTCAGCAGCGCATCGGCACCGTCGGCGGCTGCCTGCGCCTCGCAGTGAGGCGAAAGCCCCTTCATCAGCAGGTCGAGGATCAGGGCATTATCGTCCACGACCAGTACCTTGACATCCTTTGCCGGGGTCATTTACTTGTCACGCTTCCTAGAACGCGCGTCCTCGCGCAGATAGGTTCCGCTTCGCCCGCCGGACTTCTGCAGCACGTACAGTTCCGTGATTTCCATCCCACGCTCAAGCGCCTTGCACATATCGTAGATGGTCAGCGCCGCAACCGATGCTCCCACGAGCGCTTCCATTTCCACACCTGTGGGTCCGGTGGCCGTTGCTTCCGCAGTGATCTCAACTCCATTTTGGCACAGCTTGGCGCGCACATCCACGTGCGTCAAGGAGAGGGGGTGACAAAGCGGAATCAGCTCCGAAGTGCGCTTGGCGGCCGTGATTCCCGCGATCCGGGCGATCTCGAGCGGGTTCCCTTTCGGCGATTTCAGCCGGCGTACGCTGGAAACCGTGGCGCGCTGCATGCGCACAAAGGCGTGCGCGACGGCGCTGCGCGAGGTCGCCGGCTTGGCTGTGACGTCCACCATGCGGACGCGGCCTTTCGGATCGTAATGCGAGAGTTTTTTCATCAGTTTAGGGCCGAGTCGTGGACCCAGGCGCAGACAACGGACGGATCCTTCCAGGGTCGTCGAGTGTAGCGATTAGAATGGGGCGCGGTCCTTTGTTTACAACGAGTTAGCGCAATTCCGGTTTGCAGGAGTGTACCGGTCTGGAGGTCGTCGTAACCGGGCATTGGCACGAGCTTTTTCTGCGCCCGGCGGGTTTCCTTGCGGCTGCCATTGGTACTCAATTTCACGTTCTCGCTCTGCCTTACCCTCTCTCCAAACTGACCGTCCACCTTCCAAGCTGCCATGGTTACGGAGCGCAATGCAAGGGGTTGTTCGTGTAGACAGTTCGTGCGCGGGCGTCAGAGACGCCGATTCGTCGGGAACAAAGAGCACAGCCAGGAATGGCTGTGCCAAGAGGGGATGCGGCGGGTCGGTCCGTCCCGTTTGCGGGACAGACCGACTCCACCAGTTCACCGCGGCTAACCCGTGACAAACCGACACGCAACCCGCCGAGCAAAACCTAGCCGACGAAAAAGCCGCGACTACTTCGTTTTCGGCGGAGCGGGCGGGGTGATCGTCGCGGCGTCCCAGTGCTCATCTGCCTTCCCGTCCTTGATGCGCCACATGTCGAACCACGAGGTGGTGTATTTCTTCGAGGGATCGCGCGGGTCGGTCAGCTCGCGTTTCGTGACGACAATTACGAGATCGCCTTCGGCGACGACCGCGACGACCGGCGTTTTCATGTGCTCGGGGATCGGCGTAGGTTTCGTGAAGGAGGTGAAGAACTTCACGACCGGCGCGAGTCCCGATTGGACCAGCGGGTTGTGTTGAATGTAGCGGTCAGTGATCCACTTACCGGCTTCGTCCCAGTGATTAGCCTCGAGGAGGTCGCGCTCGATGTGCAGGGCGACCTGCTTATTGGCGTTCAAATGGGGATCCGGGTCGGTGAAAAGAGCTTCGGGGTTGTCGGCGGCGACGACGGGCGCCTGGGCCCTCGCCGTGACGCAGGGAAACAAGATCGCAAGCAGCACGAGGAGCGGAAAGTGTGTTTTCATGGGTGGTAAATACAGCCAATGCGGAGGTTGTGTCAAGAACCTGCTCGAGAGGCCCAAATCGCCCCCTACGCGAGACCGGACGCGGATTGACTTCACACCTAGGCGGGGATACGCTGCGCGGCAACGCGACGAGCGACAGCGAAGATCCGCTCGGCGCGACCGGCCCCTGAAGGCGATTCCACCTTAGGACTGAGAATATGAGAATTATTTTGAACATCTCGGGCGTGGTGCTGGTGTTCTTTGGCTGCGTCTGGTTCTTGCAGGGAATCAACGTGTTGCCGGGCAGTTTTATGACGGGGCAGATAAAATGGGCGGTCTACGGCGGCATTACATTCGTAGCAGGCGTGGTCGTTTTGGTGCTTGCGAACCGGAAACGGCAGAGCAAAGCGCAGGCTCCCTGAGGCGGCCGCGACGAAGTTCGCTAGGTTAGAAAACGCCACGGCGGGGGAGAACGTCGACCCATTCGCCGGCGTCCAGCTGTAGCCGCGATTCGTGCACGATCAGGAAGCAATTTGCGCGCACGACGGCGCCGATATCTCCCGAACCTTCCCAGAGCAGGACTTCCACGACGGGCGCTGCCGGGGCCGACGGCTCGGCACCGGTCTCAGTGCTAGGCCAGGTCACACGGGCGGGGAGGAAATGCGCGACGTTACCCTTTTCGTGGACCGGGTGAGCGAGCTTGGCCTTGAAATGCGGCAACGGACGCGGCTCATAGCCACTGAGCAGTTCGATCGTGGGCACTACGAACAGCGCGAACGTCACCATTGTGGAGACAGGATTCCCCGGCAGGCCGAATACGGGCTTTCCGCAGCACCATCCAAAAACCGCCGGCTTTCCAGGACGAAGCGCCACCGCGTCGAAGAGAATTTCAGCGCCGAGATCACGCAGGACGCTCTCGACGAGATCGTATTTCCCCACCGAAACGCCGCCGCTCAAGACCAAGATGTCCGGATCCAGGCCGCTCTTGATGCGGGCGCGCAGTTCCCCGATTTCGTCGGGCGCAATGCCCAAGTCAACGGGTTCGCCGCCCGCGAGCGTCACTTGCGCGGCGAGCGAGACGTTGTTGCTATTGCGAATCTGAAAGGGGCCGGGTTTCTGCCCCAAACCGACGAGCTCATCTCCGGTCGAAAGAATGGCCACACGCGGGCGGCGCGAGACTTTCAATCGTGAGCGGCCGACTTCGGCGGCCATGGCCATCTCGGCGTAGCTGAGCCGGGTGCCGCGCGCGACCATGGCCTCGCCCACCCGCGCTTCGATGCCAGCGCGGACGAAGTGTTCCCCGGCTTGCGCGGCTCGTTCGAAGACAATGAAATCGCCTTCGGCTCGCGTGTATTCCTGCATGACGACGGTATTCGCGCCGCGCGGCAGGGGCGCGCCAGTGAGGATGCGCACGCACTCGCCCGCGCCAACCGTGCCGTCGAAAGCCACGCCGGCGCGGCTTTCTCCGATCAAGCGCAGACGCGCGCCGGGCTCGGCAGCGTCAGCCGACCGGATCGCAAAACCATCGCGGGTTGAGCGGTCAAACGGCGGATAGTTGCGATCGGCGACGACGTCTTCGGCGAGAATGCGGCCGAGCGCGCGGGAAGGCTCCTGGCTGAGATCCACTTCCTCAACTTCGAGAGCGCCGACGCGAGCGGCAACGACCTCGATGACCTTGGCGCGCGCGGCTTCGAAGGAAAGCATGGCCAGCTATATCCAAGCTGCGAGCTTCGTGCCCCGCGAGACGATGGTGGCGTCGCGCTCCGGGCCCGTGGAGATCATGCCGATCTCCACCTGAAGCTGGTCGGAGATGAAATTCAGATAATCGCGAGCGGCCACGGGTAGATCCTTGACCTCGCGGATGCCCTGCGTGGGCGTCTTCCAACCGTGCAGGGTACGATATTCCGGCTCGATCTGCGAGAGCGTTTCGACATCCGGCGGCATTTCCGAGAGCGGGTGACCTTTGAAGCGATAGCCGGTGCAAACCTTGATTTCGGGCTGCGCGTCGAAGACGTCGAGCTTGGTAACGGCGAGCGAGTCGATTCCGTTGAGCATTTTCGCGTAGCGCAGGACGACGAGGTCGAGCCAGCCGCAACGCCGTGGGCGGCCCGTCACCGCGCCGAACTCGTTTCCGCGGGCGCGAACTTCCTGCGCGTCGAAATCGGGCATTTCGGTGGGAAAGGGCCCGCTGCCGACGCGCGTGGTGTAAGCCTTGGTCACCCCGACGACGCCGGTGAGGCGCGTTGGGGCGACGCCGAGTCCCGTCGCGACGCCGCCGGAGGTGGCGCTCGAGGACGTCACGTAGGGATAGGTGCCGTGGTCGATGTCGAGCATGGTGCCTTGCGCTCCCTCGAAGAGCACCGTTTCGCCTTTATCGAGCGCGTTGTTGAGAAGGACGGCGGTGTCCGTCACAAGGCCGCGAACGTGGGCGGCGATCTCGAGATACTGATCGAGAAGGCCAGCCGTCTCGAGCTCGTGGCCATAGGCCGCCTGGCTGATGGCGTTCTTTTCGACGAGGACGCGCTCGAGTTTCTGCCGGAAGCACGCCGGCTCGAGCAGGTCGCAGACGCGGAGCCCGCGCCGCGCCATCTTATCCTCGTAGGCCGGGCCGATGCCCCGGGAGGTAGTGCCGATCTTGGCCGCACCGCGCGCCGCTTCCGCGGCCCTGTCCATTTCGCGATGATAGGGGAAAATCAGGTGCGCGCGATTGCTAAGGAAGAGGCGGCCGCGCACTTCGACGCCGGACTTTTTCAGGTTTTCAAGCTCCCCCAAGAGCGCAGCCGGGTCCACGACGGTGCCGGGGCCGATCACGGCCTTCTTCTCCGGCCTGAGAATACCGCTCGGGACGAGTTGCAGGACGTAATGATGGTCGTTGAAGATGACGGTGTGGCCAGCGTTGTGCCCGCCCGCATAGCGCGCGGTGTAGTCGAACGAGGAAGCCAGGTAGTCGACGACCTTGCCCTTTCCCTCGTCGCCCCATTGGGCCCCGACGACGGCGATTGCTTTGGTTCGGACCTTTTCGGCCACCGATTCCACCCCACGATCACACGAGCCGCACGTTGCCCGCTCCGGCTCACATCTGAAACGTTACAGGAGGGCTTCTAAGACGAAAATCAAGGATTTATCCTACGCTGCACGGCGACCGAAGGCAAGCGCCGCGCCAAAAATCGGCATCGCGGCTCGCACTACGGCTTCGGAGGAGCGCTGAAATTCGTCAGGTCGCGCCGAAGAGTTTCTCGCAAATATCGGATGCAAACGGCACGCGGAAGCGCTCGCCCTGGTAGGCCTTGATCATGAGTAGTATCCACAGAACGAAGGTCGCGAGGCCGATGAGGGAATGAATGGCGTAGCCGAACGAGAAGCCTGCCCAGCCTCCCGCCCAGAGGCTGATCCCAAAGAAAATGTCGAAGGCAAACAACAGGATGTGCAGACCGCCGAAGACCACGATCGACTGGGTCGCGTGGAACCGCACGTAGGGGCGCTTGTCTATGAAATAGAAGATCAGCCCGGTGAGCCAGCCGAGGGCGTAACAGAGCAGACCCGCCACGTTTTCGGCCATCTGCGTTTGCGCCGGAGCAGTTCCCGGAGCGGCGCCTTGGCCCGTGCTCGGCGCCGCCTGGGGCGCGCCGCACGCAGCGCAGAAAGCTGCATTCTCCGCAACTGCCGCTCCGCATTTCGTGCAAAATGCCATGGGGCACCCCCTTGAGGACCTTCGCTGGCAGCGGAGACTAGCAAAACCCCTCTGGACGGGCAAGCGCAATCCGAGCGCTGCTAGCGCCAGCCGCTATGAGACCATCCTGGAAGCGGGTATTGCAACTCCTTTGGGGCATGCGAGGCGATGGTATACTCGAAAGCTCCGTGCGGAAGTGGCGGAATTGGCAGACGCGCAGGACTTAGGATCCTGTGGCCGCGAGGCCGTGGGGGTTCAACTCCCTCCTTCCGCACCACAAGCCGAATGAGGCACGCGAGAACGAATCCAGGAGCCAGACCAGACTAGAGGATTTCAATATGGCAAAAATTATAGGAGCGGTTGCGACATCCCATTCGCCGACGATCGGTTTTGCTCTCGACAGGCGGAAGCAGGACGATCCGGCGTGGACGCCGATCTTCAAAGCGTACGAGCCGGTGCAGCGGTGGCTGGAGGAGAAAAAGCCTGACGTCCTGTTTCTGATTTTCAACGACCACGTGACCTCATTTTTCTTCGACCATTATTCGGCGTTCGCGCTGGGGATCGATAACGCCTACGCGGTTGCGGACGAGGGCGGCGGGGCACGGGCGCTGCCGGCGGTGAAGGGACACGCGGCGCTGGCGCAGCATATCGGCGCGTCGCTGGTGGCGGATGAATTCGACATGTCGTTCTTCCAGGACAAGGCGCTCGATCACGGGTGTTTCTCTCCGTTGTCCATGCTGTGGCCGCACGAGCCGGAGTGGCCTGGCGCCATGATTCCGCTGCAGGTGGGCGTGCTGCAGTTCCCGATTCCATCGGCGAAGCGGTGTTACAAGCTGGGCCGATCATTGCGGCGGGCGATCGAGAGCTACCCGGAAGATCTAAAGGTGGTGATTGTGGCCACGGGTGGACTTTCCCATCAGGTGCACGGCGAACGGTCCGGGTACAACAACACAGAGTGGGACATGCAGTTTCTGGAAATGATCGAAAAAGATCCCGCGAAGCTCACGCAACTCAGAATCGCAGAGTACGCAGAACTGGGCGGATTCGAAGGCGCGGAAGTGATCATGTGGCTGATCATGCGCGGGGCGCTCTCGGAGAACATTCGGAAGATTCACCAGACGTACTACCTGCCGACGATGACCGCCCTAGCCACGGCGATCTATGAGAACGAGGCCGTCGAACCCATGGTGGACACGAATCAGGACTACCGGAATCACGTGCAGTACCAACTGGCGGGTGTGGAGAAAATCGAAGGAACATATCCGTTCACGCTGGGGCGGAGCGTGAAGGGTTACCGGCTCAACAAATTTCTGCACCGGCTGATCGAGCCGGAACACCGCCGGCGCTTCCTGGAAGACCCGGAGCCGCTGTTCGAAGAGAGCGGACTGACGAGCGAAGAGCGCGATCTGGTAAGGCGGCGCGATTGGCGCGGGATGATTCAGTACGGAGCGATTTTCTTCATGTTGGAAAAGCTGGGTGCGGTGGTGGGCGTCTCGAATTTGCACATCTACGCCGCCATGAGAGGCCAACCGCTGGAAGAGTTTCTGAAGACGCGCAACCAACCGGGTGCGCTCTATTCCGTGGCCGGCAAGGACGCCAAGAAATTGGATTGGGAGCAGGCTGGAGCGGGAAAGCAGAAGGGCAAGTAGGGCTCTTGCTCGTGCGCTGCGGAGCGGATGGGCGCGGCCTCCGGCACGCGGATGAATCCGGTTCTCGTTAGCTGGGTTGCGGCACGCTTTGGGGACAGCGTCGACCGTCCTACAGAGGTAGACCAGTGGCGCGGGAACACTGGCTAGAAGTGAAGAAAATACTGGCTGGCGCGCTGGAGAGAGCGCAGGCGGAGAGGCATGCCTACCTCGATCAGGCATGCACCGATCCCGACTTGCGCCGGGAAGTCGAATCGCTCATTGCCGCGCACGAACAAGGCGACACCAGCTTTCTGGAGCAGCCGACGACTGCCGATGCGGCATTACAAAAAGGCACGCAACTCGGGCAGTTCACCATCCTGGAGCGCATTGGTTCGGGCGGCATGGGCGAAGTCTATCGGGCCCAGGACTCGAAGCTGAAGCGCGATGTGGCGATCAAAGTCCTTCCGCAGGTCTTCGTAAACGATCCCGAGCGGCTCGCCCGTTTTGAACGGGAAGCGAGACTGTTGGCCTCGCTCAATCATTCCAACATCGCCTCGATCTACGGTCTGGAAGACTCCGGCAAGACCCACGCGTTGGTGATGGAGCTTGTCGATGGGCCGACGCTGGCGGACCGCATCCGTCAAGGTCCGATTCCGATTGAGGAAACGCTGCCGATTGCCAAGCAAATGGCGGAGGCGCTGGAATACGCCCACGAGCACGGGATCATTCATCGCGACCTGAAGCCTGCCAACGTGAAGGTGACCGCCGACGACACGGTGAAGATTCTCGACTTCGGACTGGCGAAGGCGATGGAAACCGGTGCGTCCGCAGCGGACCTCTCCAATTCGCCGACCATCAGTCAGATGGCGACGGAAGCGGGCGTGTTGCTGGGGACAGCCGCGTACATGTCTCCCGAGCAGGCGAAGGGCAAGCAGGTGGACCGCCGCGCGGACATCTGGGCGTTCGGCTGCGTGCTCTACGAGACGTTGACGGGGAAGATGGCCTTCCGCGGCGAGGCAGTGACGGACACGCTCGCAGCAGTGCTCAAGAACGAGCCGGACTGGTC
>DATLWP010000042.1:0-6541 GCA_035576265.1 Candidatus Polarisedimenticolia bacterium | reverse complement strand
ATCGACATCATTTCGATGGCGCAGCAGGCGAGACCGAACGACATGGGCCAGATCGAACTCCGACGCGCCCAGTTGACTACCTTGTCAAGCGACGAGAACAGAATGCCTTCCTCTTTCAGGAAGCTCGCGTCCTCCCCCGGCTTTTCGAGCGTTACGCCCCTTGCGATTTCGACAGCCATAGTTGGGTGTGGCTCCTCGACGGGCGCTGCGCGAATCCACGTGCCGATTGCCAGCGCCTGGTGCTACTGAACACATTTTGCATCTTTGCAACGGATTTTGCAAAGGGCGAAGAATCGGCCGCTACGACTTCACACGGTGCATCACTCCTGCGGGGCCGGAGCAGGCGTCGTGGGCTGCACGATTGAGCCACCAAAGCCAGGGGCGCCGAAAGTTGGGGCCGTGCCAATACCGCCGGGAATGATCGGCTTGCCCGGCTGGCCCGGAAGTGCCCCTTGCGGAGCAAGCCCCTGCTGAACAGCGCGAGCCTGGTCTTCGACCGGATTCCAAATAAATTCCCACTCAATGTACTTTTTCCCGCCCTTGTAGACCCTTACGGAGGGCCGATCCGCTTTGCCCGCCACACCAGTCAGGAATGCTCCGAGGACTGGGCCTTCAACGGGCCCAGTTGGCTTGAGTTGCGCCATGGGAGTGGGTTCCTGCTCTGGCGGGGTTGGCGCCTGGACCGGCGAAGCGGGCGCCTGGTCGGGCGGCTTGGCGGCTTGGGCTGGCGGCGTGGGCTGTCCCGACAGCTCCGACTTTTGATCCGTCTCCGAGGCTTTCGACGCTTCAGAGGCCATGCTCGAAGCCGCGACGGCACCCGGAAGCACAGCCTGCTCGGGTATCTTACCGCCGTTCAAATCCATCAGAGCCATCTGCTGCAACGTGGCATAGCGCACGCTGCCGATGATCTGTCCCGAGGCGTTCACGTAGATCATCCTCCAGGAACCGTCAGCTTTGTTCATCGGGTCTTTGTAGGCAGCGGAACGCAAAAAGTGAAGCTCCGGCAGTCCTTTTTGGAGTTCGTCGAAGGTCTGCGGGTAGTGTCCGGTCTTGCGATAGTAGAGCTTAATGGCCCGTTCACACTGTTCGCCGCGCCAGATCATCTGTTCTTCGCGCTGACGGCGGCCCTGAATGGCGAGATTCTGCAGCGCAATCTGTGAGGCAATGATGACCGCCAGGATCATGAACAGAGCCATGATGTACGCGAAGCCGGATTCCTGCGAACGGCGCCGCGCCCGTGAGCCGGCAGTCAAAGCGCGAATTTCGAACTTCTTGCACCCGTTCATGGCATCGATCCCTGAGGCGGCTGGACCATGGGGATCATCTGATGGCGGCCGCTTGAAATTTCTTCGACGTCGGCAGCGGCGTCGCCGATATGGACGAGCCGGAAGCGATTCAAGAACGTGTCTCCGTCAGCCACGACCAAGACGTCATCTCCGCTGGTGGAGAAAGCCACGCGCTTTCCTGTGCCGGGATGAGAGGCGTACCCGAAAAACGTGACCGGAACCTCGAGCGGCGGGGGAGCAGGCGGCAGCTTGGGCTCTGCAACAGCGGGACGTTGCGGGGGCTTCGGGAGGGGCGGCGGCATCGCCACGAAGATATTCCTGTGGGCCCCGGAGTACTGCAGTTTCTGAATCTTCTCGAGGAGATCGAGGTGGAGCTGTGGCTCCTCTACGTCGAGCGGCTGAAATTTGGTGTCGGCATCGAGTACGCCAGGAAGGCCGGGGACATGGCTTCGGGTGGTGAAATAAAGCAACGCGACGAGAAGGACCAGAAGCCCTCCGAGAAGATAGAGTTCCGCGCGCCGTCGCATCGTTCAGTTCCTGAAATAAGTGTGCAGCTGAAGCTGCAGGCGAATTGCTCCCGCGCTGGCCGATGCCAACTGCAAACCGTCGAGGAGATAGAAATTTTTCGAGCGCTCGAGCCCGTTGATGAACTGGATGACCGCAGGGTAATCGGCGTCGACGCTGGTGCCGATCGAAATTTCCGTGACGCCACGGTCTTTGACTTCCTTCTGCTTGAACGCAAACCCTGACGTCCTCACACCGGCCTTCGAGGCAATCGAACTCAGGTCCGCCTCGATTCGGGAGTAGCCGGTCGAGGCATCCAGAAACGCCTGCTGATAGAAATCCTCGCACTCCTTTCCCGCCTGCGGCAACGAGCGCCGAATCTTCTCGCCGCGATCCAGATCCGCCCTGAGCAACTTCGCCTGGACCTCCAGGCGGTCGCGCCTGGCGCGCATGGCCTGGGGCCCCTCGCGCGCCGCTGCCCACAGAAATGACCCCAAGCCGAGATCCGCGGCCAAAAGGACGCCCAGCGCAATGCCGGTCCATTTCTTCCAGTGTTGCCAGTCGCCGTTCCGCATCATATCGTCGAGTACCACACGGTCAGTTCGAGGATGATCTTGTCCGGCGCGCCCGCCTGATTCGGCCGCCGCTCGCTCGTTACGACCAGACCCGAAAACTTCGTCGATTTCTCGATGGCTTGCAGAAACCGAATCTTGCCCTCGTCGGTGTCCGATCCGACTTCGAGCTTTACTTCAGCGCGGCCGTCCATCAGGCTAGGCGAAATGCTGACCACGCGAACGCCGGGCGGAAGAGTCTGCTCGAGATCCATAAAGATCTGCGTCCAGGGGAAGCTGCGCTCGTCGATCAGCGAGTTTAGAAATTCGGAGCGGTCCAGCACCTCCCGCGCCGCCGCACTGTGGAAATACGATTGGAGTTCCCGCTGCCTCTGGCGGTCCGTTCTTATCTGGGCTTCCCAACGGTCGGTATCGGCCCGCAGTTGGCGGCCCGATTGCCACGAGACGTAGGCCGCGTGCGAGAGCAAGGCGAGCGCCAGAAGGCCCAATGTACCAACCAGCGTCGTGGCGACAACAAAAGGCCGGTGATTCGCTTGCGGTGCGGTGGCGAGATTGAGGCGAAGTTTCATTTCTGTCCCGTTTGCGCTCAGGAGCCTGCGTTCATCATCCAGCCGACCAGCGAGTCAAGACCATGCGGGAGTAGGTCCCTCGCCGCCCCTTCGAGATCGCGCGCGTGTTCGGCCTCGGCGATCGAGGCGACGCCGACGTCGAGTTCTCCGGCCAAGGCGCTGCGAAACACGTCCTCTCTCTCGCCAAAGCCTGCGAGCCGCGCGCGATCGATGGTGGCGCCCCAGGTGTCCTGGTAGTAGGCGACGGCCGGAAACACTTCATCGAGCATGGCCTGCGGATCGAGAAGGGCGGCGTCCGCCGGCATTTCCGTCGAGCGGTAGACGCACAGATTCGAGCCGTGAACGATGACCGTAGTCATGGTCTTGGAGCAGAGACGAACGAGCAGCGTGGCCCCGCGGTCCTCGAGCAGCGGTGCCGCGGCCAGCGTGGAGCTCATCACCACTCCCGCATGGCCGCCGACGGAGCGAACCACCTCCTCATACTCGCGAACGATCTGCTGGCGCGCGACCGCCGTGATCACTTCCAGATTCTGATCGCGGCCGCTCTGCCGCATCCAGGAAATGACCGTCTCGTCTACATCGAACGGCACGCTTTTCTTCAACCGCCAGCGCAGAAGCGGCAGGGCCTCCTCGGATCGTCGCGGGAGACTGTCGAACGATAGGATGAAAACACGGACGACCATATCCGGGACCAAGAGCGCCAGGGGGGCGCCACGGTGCGCAACGCGGCTAAAGACGCGCCGAAGCGCTGAGCGAACGGCATCGGGCTGCGTGACGTTGGTCTCGATCGGCGACGGCATCACCGCACCGGCAGGCAACGATTCCACGCCCAGCGCGTCGAGATGGCCGCGCGCGCTTCCCCACCGCGCCGCGGCCACATGGTCTGCTGCGATCTCGACCACCAGCGAGGGATGCGGCATAGCGTGCAGCCAACGGTCGACCCGCCGGACAAGGCGTATTTTGTAGAGCCTGGTCGCAAGGCTGGCCGAGCTGGCGAGGCTAGTCAAGGAAGGTCACCTTATTGATTTCGCGCAGGGTCGTGATTCCCGCGCGCACTTTGCGCAGACCCGACTCGCGAAGAAACGTCATGCCCTCGTCGCGGGCAGCGCGCTTGATTTCGGAGGTCGGGCGGCGATCAATGATCATTTCGCGGATGCGGTCGGACAGATCGAGAAGCTCGGCGATGGCCGTGCGGCCGCGGTACCCGCTGCCGGAACATTCCAGGCAACCGGCGCCTTCGCAAAACGGTACGCCGCCCCATTCCGCGGGATCCAGTCCGGATTCGCGCAGCACATCCTGTGCATAGGAAACCTTCTTCTTGCAGTTATCGCAGATAACGCGGACGAGGCGCTGCGCCAGAATGCAATTGAGGGCGGAGACGAAATTGTAGGGCTCGACGCCCATGTTGATGAAGCGCCCGATCACGTCGGTGACATTGTTGGCGTGAACGGTGGTGAAGACCAAGTGGCCGGTAAGGGCGGAGTTGATGGCGATCTGGGCGGTTTCCTGGTCGCGAATTTCGCCGACCATGATTTTGTCGGGATCGTGACGCAGGATGGAGCGGAGACCGCGCGCGAAGGTAAGACCCTTCTTCTCGTTCACGGGAATCTGAGTGATGCCGCGGACTTGGTACTCCACGGGATCCTCGATGGTGATGATCTTGTCCTCGTCATTTTTGATCTCGTTGATGGCGGCGTAGAGCGTGGTGGTCTTGCCGGAACCGGTGGGTCCCGTCACCAGCACCATGCCGTAGGGCTCATGGATGTAGCGGCGGAAGCGGGTAAGTTCCTCATGATCGAAGCCAACCACATCCAGCGTGAGATTGCGGAATTTTTCGCTGAGAGTCTCCTTGTCGAGCACGCGCAGGACGGCATCCTCACCGTATACCGAGGGCATGATGGAAACGCGAAAATCAACGAAGCGACCCTTGTAACGCACTCGGAAACGGCCGTCCTGAGGGACGCGCCGCTCCGCAATGTCGAGCTCGCTCATCACCTTGATGCGCGACAGGATCGTGGCGTGCCAGTCCTTAGCCAGAGGCTGCATGGCGTATTGCAGCGCGCCATCGATTCGATACTTCACGACCACATCGGCGTTGCGTGTCTCGATATGGATATCGCTCGCGCGCCGCTCAAGCGCCGTGAAGATCACGGTGTCGACCAGACGAACGACGGGGCTCACGCCGGTCTCGCGCGTGAGCCTTTCCATGGAAATATTCTCGTCGCCCTCCTCTTCGCTCACCACCTGGAGGGTGAACCCTTCCGTAGCCTGGTCGAGCACTCGCTGCGATTGCTCGGTGCGCTTGAGCAGATCGCCGATCTGCGAGGCGGTGGCGACCTTGATGTGCAGGCGCTTGCCCAGAAGCAGGGACAGCTCGTCAGTGAGGTGCAGCTGGCTCGGGTCGGCCATCGCTACCACAAGAGTCGAATCGCGCGCCTCGAGAGGCACGAAGCTGTAGCGGAACATCAGCTCTGCCGGGATGCTGCGAAACAGTTCCGGATCGATCCGCTGCTCGCGAAGGTCGATGAAGGGACAGCGGTAGCGTTCAGCCAGGCGGCGTGCCTGCTCGCGCTCGGCGGCGTCGTCCGCCGCAGTGCTAGGTGTTGGATTGTTGCTCGTCGTTGCCATGGAAACTTACCCTCCGCCCGATCCGACCTGAAGGGAAAACATGGGCAGATACAGTGAGATCAAAATGAAGCCTATCACAACGGCCATAACCACCAAAATCACGATGGGAATCCAGGTGAGCGCGCGCTGTAACCGAGTGTTCACTTCTTCTTCGTAGAATTCCGCCACGCTCGTCAGCATCGAAGAAAGCGCGCCAGAGGCCTCGCCGACCTCAATCATTTCAAGCGCGAGGTCCGGAATCAGCCGGGTCTCGGCCAGGCTCGCGTGCAGCGACTGCCCTTCCTTCACCCGACTCGCCGCTTGCTGGATCGAGGTTGAGACCAGGGCGCTGCTAGTGGCTGCGGCGGCAGTGTGCAGCGCCGGGACCAGAGGACTGCCTCCTCCCAGAAGCGTGGACAGCGTGCGCACGAGTTGGGCCAGCTGCGCCTTTAGCCAGATATCGCCAAACGCGGGTAAGTGCGGCTTTAAGCGATCGATCGCCAAGGCTCCTCGATCCGATCGTGTCCAGAGAAAGATCGCGATGCCACCGATTACGACGACGGCAATGAAAATGAGGAAATAGGTCCGTAACGGAATCGCCAGGGCCAGCAAGATGCGAGTAGGCGCCGGCAAAGGAACGTCGAGCTCCTTGTAAAGCGCGGCGTACCGGGGCATCGCGTACGTAACCAAAAAAGCCATGATAAACACCACGGCGGCCACCAGGACTGCCGGATAGATCAAGGCTGAGACCAGGCGTGTGCGGAAGCCCGTGCTCACGCGCAGATAGGCAATATACTGATCGAGAACGCCTGTCAGGTTGCCGCTTCGCTCGCCGGCGGTGATCGCCGTGACGTACACGGGAGGGAACGAGCCTTGGGCGGCAAGGGCTTCGGAGAGGAGAGCGCCGTCCCGGACACGGTCACGCACTTCGATCAAGATGGGGCGAAGACGGGGAGCTGCGGCGCGTTCTGCCAGTAGATCAAGCGCCTTCAGGATGGGCAGC
>DATLWP010000041.1:0-6674 GCA_035576265.1 Candidatus Polarisedimenticolia bacterium | reverse complement strand
CCACGGTGATCGAGGTCGGCATGCTCGATCACCATTACGGTTGCGTTCGGTACGTCCACGCCGACCTCGATCACCGTGGTGGCCACCAATATGTGCAATTCGCCCCGCCGGAACTGCTCCATCACCGCATCCTTTTCCTCGTTCTTCAGGCGGCCGTGCAGCAGGCCCACGCGCAAATTCGGGAAGACGTTCTTCGCCAGGCGTTCGTACTCCGCGGTGGCAGCTTTCAGCTCCTGCTTCGACTCCTCGATCACCGGATAGATCACGTACGCCTGCCGCCCATGCGCGATTTCGCGGCGCAGGAATTCCCACACACCCGGGAGTTGCGCCTCGGAAGACCATCTCGTTTCGATCGGCGTGCGCCCCGGCGGCAATTCGTCGATCACCGAAAGGTCGAGATCGCCGTAGAGCGTCAGCGCCAGTGTGCGCGGGATCGGCGTCGCTGTCATCACCAGCACGTGCGGCGCGGCTCCCTTTTCGATTAGCCGCTTGCGTTGCAGCACTCCGAAGCGGTGCTGCTCGTCCACGATCGCGAGCCCCAGCCGGTGAAATTTCACCGGTTCTTCAATCAACGCGTGCGTGCCCACCACGAGTTGCGTTTCGCCGGCCTCCACGCGTGCGAGCGCCTGCTCCCGCTCGGCGCGCCGCTGACCGCTCACGATCAGCTCCACACGATAGTCCGCTGGCGCGAAAATTCGCCGTGCCGAAAGGAAATGCTGCGCCGCCAAAATTTCGGTCGGCGCCATCAGCGCCACCTGGTAGCCGTTTTCGATCACAATCGTCGCCGCCTCGAGCGCCACGATCGTCTTGCCGCTGCCGACGTCTCCTTCGAGCAGCCGGTGCATTGGGCTGCTCCGTTCGAGGTCCGCCGCAATTTCCCCCAGCACGCGCTTCTGCGCGGCCGTTGGCTTGAACGGCAGGATGCGCTTCAGCGCCTCCCGGATATCGTCTTCGCGCACTCGCATGGAGATCCCACGCTGCTGGTGGTCCAGCTGGCGGCGCAGCGCGAGTGCCAGTTGGTAATAGAAGAATTCTTCGAAAATCAGCCGCACCTGCGCGGGACTCCGGAAGCTGTTCAGCGATTCTAAATTTTCGTCTTTCGGCGGAAAGTGCGCGTAGAGCAGGGCTTCGCGCCGTGTGGGGAAGCGATACCGCGCTCGAATTTCCTCCGGCAGCGGGTCCGGCATGCTGCCGTCGAAATTCAGCAGCACGTTGTAAATGATCCTCCGCAGCATGCGCGAACTGATGCCGCCCATCGCTTCGTAGATCGGCACGATCCGGCCCACTTCCGTCGAGTCGGCCGGCGCCTGCTCTCCGCCGCTCACGAGCTCGATTTGCGGGTTCACCATCTCGAGCCGCGCCGGGCGATACGGGTCCACCTCGACCTTTCCGTGCAGCACGAGCCGCTGGCCTTCCTTGAGTCTTCCCTCGAGATACGCGCCGTGAAAGAAGCGTGCGTGCAGCACGCCCGAACCATCCCTCACTGAGACGTGAAACACGGGCCCGCGCCCTCGCGCGAAGCGGACGGTCTTCCCGCCGCCGGGCGCGACTTCCGCGAGAATCGTGTGCACCTGTCCCGGCGCAAGCTCGGCGATCGGCGTAAACCGGATGCGGTCTTCGTAGCGGAACGGCAGATAGCCGAGCAGGTCGCCCACGGTCGCAATGCCGTGCTCCTCGAGCGTCGCGGCGCGCTGCGGCCCGACGCCCTTCAGGTACTTCACCGGATTGGCCATGGTGATCGTCACGGGAATGTCGTCGCGCGCTTACGGCCAAACTCAAAGTTGCCGTCACGGCCGCGCCGTCTCTGGTGCCCGCCGCCTGGACAACTCTCCGTCCTTCTCACTCCTATATATCATCGCTCTGCATCGCGAATACTGTGTTTGCGCGCGACCCCGGCGGCCGGTTTATACTGGCGGTCGGCTGCATTAATACGGGGCGTTCGCCTCCCCTTCAGGCCGCCGCGGGGTCAGATTGTGTTTCCCGTCGCCCGCGCTCTGGGGCGATCTATTGCATGGCGCAAAAATTCCTCGGCGCGACTCTGCGGCGTTGGCTTGAATACCTCGTCGCCATTATCCTCGGCAACGTGATCTACTACTTTTCGCTCGTTCCCCATCTTCCGGAGGCGCTGCGCCACCAAGGGTTCCAGGTGGACTGGGGCATGGCCCTGGATTTCGTCGTCTGCGTGGCCGTTTACGGCTTGATCCGCCTCGGCGTGAAGCTATCCTGAGCGAGCATCGCGCCCCGCTTGCCGTACGTGCACGCCCGGATCAACTGCCGCCTCGCCTATGGGAATTCGCCTTTGCTGAATTGTCGGCCAGTGGGAAAATGAAAAACGGCCTCCCGGCCTGCTAACGTTCGGCCGACTCGGCCGTCTATCCTCTCAGAACCCGTAGGCGGGTTTGAAGCCGGGGTTCCGAATGGGCCCGACGGGCGCGGTGAGCGCCATGGACATGACTGTCGCACTCGAAGGAGCTGCGCGCCAGGCAGCGGCGGCGAAAGCCGCCGAGGAGCACGCGCTCGTCCGAAAGGCCCAAGCCGGCGACCGCCTGGCCTTCGAGGAACTCATCCGCCGCTACGATCGCGACGTCTTGCGCTTGGCTCTGAATCTTGTCCACCGCTCCGAGGAAGCCCGCGACATCTATCAGGAAAGTTTCTTGCGCGCTTATCGCAACCTCCACCGCTTCCGCTTCGAGTGCAGCTTTTACACCTGGGTCTACCGCATTGTGACCAACGTGGCGCTCGACCATCTGCGCCGCCGCGCTAGCCATCGCGAGGATCAGGCGCCGGTCTATGAAGAAGAAGACGGCGGCGTGCGCGATTTCTTCGACCGCCAGCCTCAGCCGAGCGCCGGGGCCAATCCGGAAAAGCAGCTTTTCAGGCAGGAGCTTGGCCGTCACATTCAGGACGCGATGAAGCGCCTCTCGCCCCGCGAGCGCATGGTTTTCGAGATGCGGCATTATCATGGACTGCGCTTACGGGCCATCGGCGAACTCCTCGGCACTCCGGAAGAGACGGCGAAAAATTCGCTCTTCCGCGCGACGCAAAAGTTGCGCGCGAGCTTGGGCGGTCTTCGCTAATGGGCGGTCGAGACTTGGAACGGGACATGGACGCAAACATCCATAGCGGGCGCGGAAAGCGCGGCGAGGACACGGCGGAACGGGCCTGCGCCTCGTGGCAGCCGATGTTGACTCTCCTGGCGGCTGGCGAAGAGCTCGATCCCGCGGAGCAGAATCGTCTCGCGGCGCATCTTGCGTGCTGCGTGGCGTGCTCCGCGGCCCTCGCGCGCGAAAGGGAACTGCTCTCGCATCTTGCAGCGCACCGCGAGGAGCCCGATGCCGCTTTGCTCGCGTCCTGCCGCGCCGGCCTTGCCGACGCGCTCGATCGCGAGGAGGAGCGCGGATGGCTGCGGCGCACCTTCGGGCTTTTGCTTCCTGCGAGCTGGCTTTCGCCGCGCCCGGCGTGGAGCGCTGCCGTTCTCTTGCTGATCGGCTTTTCGGCGGGCTTTTTCGGGCCGCGCCTGCTGCCTTATCGCGTGCCCGCTGCGCACCCCGCACCTGGCAATGCCGCCGCGCCCTCCAGCGCGAACCCTGCATCCGGAAACGCCGGCGCAGCGCTCAACGCAACCAACACGGGCCCAACCTCCGCCTCTCCACGCCCGGCAGACACGCATGGCTCGGCTGGCTCGCCTCCCGCTGGCCTTGACGTGCGCCCCGCGGATGTCGCCGCGATCCGCGTGCTTCCTCCCGCTGAACAAGCACTTCCAGGGCTTCCGCGCATCGAATTGCAGCTCAGGGCGCGCCAGCCGGTCACGCTCGAAGGCACCGTGGATGATGCCGACGTGAAGAGCGCTCTGCTCGATATCGTGCGCCACACCGACCGCTATGACCAGGCCGTGCGGCTCAACGCCGTCGCTCTTCTCAGCGCATGCAACAGCGATCCCGAGGTCCGCGCCGCTCTTTGCCGCGCCGCTCGCAAGGACCGCAATCCCGCCGTGCGGCTGAAGGCGCTCGAGTCGCTCGGCGATTCCGACCCGCAGGATATCGTGCGCCAAACCCTGCTCGATGCCTTGTCTGCCGACGACAACCTGAACGTTCGCATCGGAGCCATCGACGCCCTGCGCGATATGACCGCCCGGGGCCAGTTGGTTTCCGACGCCCGCACTCTCGGCGTTCTGCGCGACCGCATGCAGCGCGATCCCAACGCTTACATTCGCCTGCAGAGTGCCGCCGCGATTCGCGCCCTTTCCTCCGGCCCGTCCGCCAGCGGCCCCTGAGCGTTGCGCCGTCCCCCGAATTCCAATCCGCCAAAATCTCGCTTCTCCGAGAATTTGATCGTATACTCGTTCGCACACGGAGCAATTTCCCTGATGCTATAGCGGTTGTGTTTTTTTGTCTGAGGGAGGTTCCATATGATCGACGACCTCTACGACATCATTGGGGGCAGGCGCACCATCTGGGCGGCCACGGACGCCTTCTATCGAAGAGTGTTGGAAGATGAATCGCTCCGCCACTTTTTTGATTCCACGGACATGGCCCACCTTCGCGCGGGGCAGAGTATGTTCATTTCCATGCTTCTCGGCGGGCGCGTGGTTTATACCGGCAAAGACATCGGCGCGGCGCACGCAGCCGCACGCGCCAAGGGCCTTACCGACGAGCATTTCGACGCGTTTCTCCAGCACTTTCGTGCGGCCCTCGACGAAGTCGGCGTCAAGCCCGACAAGGCCGAGAAGGTCATGAAATTCCTCGAGGCCAGACGCAGCACAGTCATGAACCGTTGAGAGTGCTCCCATTTGCCCGGCCATCGCTTCAGAACCCGCCATGGCTTCAGAACCCGCCTGAGCAAAATTGG
The DNA here is from genome assembly GCA_035576265.1 of Candidatus Polarisedimenticolia bacterium. Taxonomy (GTDB): domain Bacteria; phylum Acidobacteriota; class Terriglobia; order Acidiferrales; family UBA7541; genus Palsa-295. The sequence continues at coordinate 1,826 of DATLWP010000041.1, read as the reverse complement.
CCGGGCTTCTCCCGGATTTCGGGAACTGTCGCGCAAGTTCACTCGTATAACCTCTTGCTGGCCTCAAGTCCTATCCAACGAAAGGGCGAACATGGTTCCTGCAATCGCGGCTGCTCAGGGGGCTGAGACGAAATCTCACGGCCGTTTCGCCTCCGGCCCCGCAATCGTTCTTTACCTCGCGCTCGCAAAGCTTCTGCTCCATCTGCTCACTGCGGCGCGGTACGGCATCTTTCGCGACGAGATGTATTACCTGGCGTGTTCCCAGCATCTGGCTTGGGGCTACGTGGACCATCCGCCGATGGCCGTGTTCATTGCCTGGTTTGCGCGCCACGTCTTCGGCGAGTCGCTGCTGGGGCTTCGGCTATTGCCGGCCATTGCGGGAGCCGCGCTGGTCTGGATGGCGGGCCTGCTGGCGCGCGAGATGGGAGGCGGCCGCTTCGCCCAGGCCCTGGCTGCCTTGGCCGTGATTCCGGTTCCGGTTTACCTGATCCTGCACCACTGGCTCACCATGAACGCCTTCGAGCCGCTCATTTGGATGGGCTGCCTCTGGTGCGTGCTGCGGGCGATCGACCGGGGCGAGCCCCGATACTGGTTCTGGTTCGGCGCGCTCGCTGGCGTCGGGCTTGAGACGAAGTACTCGATCGCCTTTCTTGTGTTTGGCGTGTTCGTCGGCGCCGTTCTCGGTCCCGAGCGCCGTTTCTTCAAGAGCCGCTGGCTCTGGTTGGGCATGCTGGCGGCCGCGCTCATCGCGCTGCCCAATTTCCTTTGGCAGTTGCGGCACGATTTTCCCTTCCTGCAGCTCATCCACAACATCCGCATGACCCACCGCGACATCGTTCGCGGGCCCGTCGGCTTCCTCGCCGACCAGGCCGTCATCATGGACCCGATCCTGCTGCCGTTATGGGTAGGAGGCCTGCTCTGGCTTTTCTTCGGGCGCGAAGGCCGCCGCTATCGCCTGTTCGGCTGGACCTATCTCGTCGTCGTCGCGAGTTTCATCGCCCTCAAGGGCAAGAACTACTACGTTGCGCCGATCTATCCCATCCTTTTTGCCGCGGGCGCCGTGGGATTCGAGCGGATCACCAGCCGCAGTTTCGCTTGGAGCCGCGCCGCGTACGTGGCCGCGATCGTGGTCGTTGGCGCGGTGCTGGCGCCGATTTCCTGTCCCATCCTTTCGCCGGAAAATTACGTGCGCTACCAGGCTGCGCTCGGATTCACGCCGCCCGCGGCGGAGCGTCAAAACAACGGCCCGCTGCCGCAATATTTCGCCGACGAGTTCGGCTGGGAGGAGATGGTGCAGCAGGTCGCCCGCGTCTACGACGCTCTGCCGCCCGGCGAGCGCGCGCGAACGGCGATCTTCTGCAATGGCTGGGGCGAAGCGGCGGCCATCGACTTCTTCGGTCCGCGATACGGCTTGCCCCGCGCGATCAGCAACCACAACAATTATTGGTATTGGGGGCCGCGCAATTACACGGGCGAGATCGTAATCGTCCTGGGAAGCACCGGCCGCGGCGACCGCGAGCATTTCCGAAGCGTGGAAGCCGCCGGACGCGTCGAGCATCCCTACTCGCGGCGCGACGAGCATTTCACCATCTGGCTCTGCCGCGGCCTGAACCAGAATCTCCAGGACCTCTGGCCCAAGCTGAAAAAGTTCAGTTAAGCCGTGTCGCCGCAGAAGGCTTTGCATCCTCGCCGAAGTTCGCCGCGCGCGCAACGATTTCGCAGATTTTTTTGCTGCGCTGCGGGGTGCCCGTGGAGTGTCGATTAGAAAGCCCGTCAGGCATTGCACACGGGAAGGGCGGCGGGCGGTGTCCACCCTGGTGATCTCT
>DATLWP010000040.1:0-8867 GCA_035576265.1 Candidatus Polarisedimenticolia bacterium | reverse complement strand
GAAGGCCACGATTTCGAGACCCACAAAAATGAAGACTGCGACTACCAAGATATCCGCCAACATTGGTCCGACCGCCCCGAGGGATGTCAACAGATCCTTGTTTACAGCGGAGAGCCGCAGCGAGAACTGCGCTAGAACCGGGCGTCTAAGCGCATCGACTCCCGCGTCCGCACGGAAAGCCTCAAGAGTCGCCACGCCCCTGATGCGCAGGTCAAGCCAGTGGGCCGCCGGCGCCAAGATGCGATTCTTGCTGCTCACCTGCTGGCGGGCCACATAAAGCACGCCGTCGAGCCGCAAGCCTCTGGCCGAGGAGCCGGCTGCGGGATCGAGCAGGGTGAGCTCGATAGGTCCCAATTTCGAAGGCAGACTGTCCAGTAGCGCGGGCGTAATCGGCGCGATGACGAGCACGGTGGCCCGCCCCCTCGGAATGGACAGCGCCTCGGCCGAGGCGAACCAGAGACGCCCGCCGTACTCGGCCAGTCCCGCGAACTGCTTTCCCTTGTCCGCGCGGATGAGTTGCTGGCCGTGGTTCAAATACACACGGAGCTCGGGCCATTTCTTCTGCGCGGCATCGATCACAGTGGCTACGCTCGGACGCGAGAGCACCGGATCCGAAATGGCAGGACCCGGCGGCGGAACGGATGGGTCCTGCTTCACGCCCGGTTCCAAATTGAGAGCCGCGGCGATTGCGTCCGTATCGGCGGCAAGAGTGCTGATGTGATCCTGAAGGTCGTCCCGGAGCAGGTGCGCGCCGATTTGAAGCTCGAGCAGGTAGGACGCGAAGCCGACCATGGTCAAGAGCAGAATCACAGGGACGACCGCCATGAAGACATAGGCGACGATCAGCCGGTTCCGCAGGCTCCATAGCAGCGGCGCGCGAGCCACGACGATCAAGCGGACCGCCGCATACACCGTTGCCGCCAGCGTCAAGAAACCCAGAAACGAGAGCAGCGGAACCACCGCTCCCAGGGCGCCGGCGAGGCGGACCACCGCGTATAGAACGATAATTCCGATGGCCACGCGATCAAACGGAGAAGTCCGCCGCACGAAGAACCAGAATCGGCGCGAAGAGAATCGAGTCATAGACGAGGGACGCCCCACAGCTCGGCAGCGAACTACGGCGTCTAACGCTGAGGCGTCAGCGTGTTCCGACGCAGATTCAATTATTCCACGAAATTCTACTCCGGAGGCGCCTTCCTCACTCTACTGTGCCTCCGCCCGTAAAAGACGTAAACTAGCAGGCCAATCGCGAGCCAGATCAGCAATCTCCACCATGTTTCAACCGGCAAGCTCATCATCGCCGCGAGCGACGTGACGATGCCGAGGATCGGAACCACGGGAACAAAAGGAGTCTTGAACGGCCGCGGAAGGTCCGGCCTCTTGCGGCGCAGCACCCAGACCCCGGCGCTGACGATGACGAATGCCAGAAGAGTTCCGATATTCACCAGAACAGCAAGGTCGCCAATCGGGATCACGGAAGCGAACGCGGCCACGCAGACTCCCACCACAATCGAGGAAATCCACGGCGTCCGGAAACGAGCGTGGATCGCTCCGGCCCATTGCGGCAATAGCCCATCGCGCGACATCGAGTAGAACACGCGCGACTGCCCGAGCAGCATCACCAGCATGACACTGCCGAGGCCCGCGACGGCGCCTGCCTTCACCAGCAAGCTGCCCCAGCGCACGCCCGTGGCATCAATGGCCACGGCGACCGGGTCGGAAACGTTCAAATCCGTGTACGGAACCACGGCCGTCAGGACGCCAGAGACCAGAATATAGAGAATCGTGCAGATCACCAGCGAGCCGATAATCCCGATCGGCATGTCTTTCTGAGGATTGCGCGCCTCTTGCGCGGCGGTCGAGACGGCGTCGAATCCAATGTATGCGAAAAAGATCACCGCGGCCCCGCGCGCCACTCCCGACAACCCAAAGTCACCGAACCTTCCTGTGTTCGGTGGAATGAAAGGGTGCCAGTTCGCCACAGCCTGGGACGGATGCCGAAAGACGTACGCGCCCGCCACGCCAATGAACACCAGCACGATGGCGATCTTAAGGATCACAATCGCGGAGTTGACGTTGGCAGACTCCTTGATGCCTACGACGAGAATGAAGGTGGCAATTGCGATGGCGAAAAACGCCACCAGGTTGAACACCCCGACCGCGTGCGGAAGGGTGGCCGGATCCACTCCGGCCGTTGCCAGCGACTGGCGCACAGTATCCAGCCCAGACCAGTGTCCCTTGTAGAAGACCATCTGCGTCCCCGGCGTGGTGATCCATTTCGGACTGATGTGGAGGCCGAGGTCATCCAGAAGGCTCACGAAGTAGCCGCTCCAGCCCGAGGCCACCGTCGCCGCGCCAAACGCGTATTCCAGAATGAGATCCCAGCCGATGATCCAGGCAAAGATCTCGCCGAGCGTGGCATAACCGTACGTGTAGGCGGAGCCGGCAATCGGGATCAGCGACGCGAACTCCGCATAACACAAGCCCGCGAACGCGCAGATGATCCCCGACAAAATGAACGAAATCACAATCGCCGGTCCCGCGCTGGTGGCCGCGGCTTGCCCCGTAAGCACGAATATTCCCGCGCCGATGATCGCGCCGATCCCGAGCGTGACCAGATTCAGCGGGCCAAGCGCGCGAAGCAACGACGACTCGCCCGACTCCTTGGCCTCCTCCATGATTACGTGCAGCGGCTTCGTGGCAAACAACTTGCTTGCCATGCATCGCCTCCCTGTGTGGTTCTGTGCCGGTCGTAGAACCGGCTCTCTCGCCTCTTAACCTTACACAACGTCCGACGAAACCTGCACGGTTCCCGATCGCCAGCGCCAGATCGCGTACACCGGTGCGCCGAGCACGACGATGATCAGGCCCGGCCAAGTGTACTGCGGTTTATATCGCAACAACTGGATTTCCAGAAATACTGCCATCGCCAGATAGAGCAGCGGCAAATACGGATAGCCGAACGCACGATAAGGCCGGTTCATCTCCGGGCGTTTCCAGCGCAACAAGAAAAGCCCGGTGAGCGTCAAGATATAAAAAATCAGCACCGCGAAAATCAAAAAGTCCAGCAGCTGGCTGTACGTGCCTGAGAGGCACAAAACCGAGGCCCATACGCATTGCACCACGAGCGCCGCGCCCGGAGCATGATGGCGGTTCACCGTGCCCACGGACCGGAAAAACAGCTTATCTTTTGCCATGGCGTAGTAGATGCGCGCGCCGGATAGAATCAGGCCGTTGTTGCAGCCAAAAGTCGAAACGAGAATGGCCAGCGCCATCAGAATTGCGCCCGACGGGCCAAAGATCACTTGTGCCACGGCGGTGGCCACGCGCTCGTCGGCGGCGAATTCGATTCCGCGAGCCAGTGCCGTGGCGCCGTGCGGATCGCCAGAGATCGGCAGCACTCTCAAATAGGCGACGTTTGCCAGCGTATAGAGCAGGATCACGAGACTAGTGCCGAGTGCGAGCGAGACCGGCAGATCGCGGTGCGGCCTTTTCACTTCCGCAGCCGTAAACGTGATGTTGTTCCAGGCGTCCATGGCGAAGAGCGATCCCACCATGGCGACGCCGACAAGCGTAAGCGTGCCGATCACGCGCGTCGGGTGGTCGGGCGGATAGGGATGCAGCACGGACCAGCCCGCATGGCGCCAGAAGCCGGAGAAATTCACCGCACGAGCCGCCGAGGTAGCAAACCAGAATCCCAGCGCCACCAAGGCGGCCAGGGCGCCGGTCTTCGCCACGGTGAAAATATTCTGCACAATCTTGCCCAAGCGCAACCCGCGCGTGTTGATCCAAGTGAGCAGCACGATGGAAAGAATTGCGAGGAGGTTCTGCCGGTTCAGGCCGACGTGGTAGGGCCCAAGCGAACCAAACCACAGTTGCCACGGCCCCAGCGTCCCCGTTTTCCATATCCACGCGGACGCCGAGAACCAGGGCGCCAACACCGCCGTGAACTTCGCGAAAGCGATGGCCACAGCGGCAATCGTGGCCGTCTGGATGACCAACAGCATGGTCCAGCCGTACAGAAAACCCCAGATAGGACCGAGCGATTCGCGCAAATAGACATACTGGCCACCGGCATGCGGCATCGCTGCGGCCAATTCCCCGTAGCTGAGCGCTCCGATTACCGTCATCACGCCGGACGCGATCCACACGACCAGCAACAGGCCGGGGCTCTGAACCTGGTGGGCAATGTCGGCGGAGACAATGAAAATGCCTGATCCGATCATCGAGCCGACGACGATCATCGTCGAATCGAACAGCCCCAGCCCCTTCACAAGCTCGGCCGAAGGGCGAGCGGACGCGGAGCCGACAGTTCCCGACAGTTCTGCCATTCCCCCTGCCCTTCGGAGCGGCCTCAGCCGCGCTCGGACCGAACGCGCTCTGCGATGGCGAGATACTCGCGGGCGCGACCTACAGGATCGCCCGCCGCCACGAGATCCCGAATCACCGCGACCGAATCGGCTCCGGCGCGGAAGACTTCGGCGGCTGAGTCTACCGTGATGCCCCCAATGGCGACGAGAGGTTTTTGCGTCAACTCTCTCGCCGCGCGCAGAAACTCGGCACCCACAACAGGATCGGGATTCTCTTTTGTGGCGGTCGGAAAGATAGGCCCCACAGCAATATAATCCGCCGAAGTGCGTGCCGCTTCGCGCAATTGATCGAGATTATGTGTCGAAACGCCTACCCAGAAAGGGCGCTTGCAGATCCTCCGCGCATGCTCCACGGGCAGGTCGTCCTGGCCAACGTGCACTCCGCCCGCCCCGGCGATGGCGGCAATGTCCGGACGATCATTGAGGATGAGCCGGACGCCGTGCGGCGCGAGAAGGGCCGCAAGTTCTTTCACTTCGCCGTAGATCGTCCTGGCAGGCGAGCGCTTGTCCCGCAGCTGAACGAGCCGCACACCGGCGCGGGCCAATTGCCCGGCCAGTTCGATTGCCGGCACTTGGACGGTGCTCGGATCAACGATGGCGTACAGCGGTGGAAACAGCGGTCCTCTCCCGTCTAGATATCCCCTCGCCGACGAAACCACGGACGGCGAGCTCGCAGCCTCCAAGAGGGCGACTCCGCCCGACGAAATCGCGTTCCAGCGCGGTCCTCCGGCGCGGATTCTTACTTCCCTCCCATCGTGGGAAGCCGCTCGAGAAAGTGGGTGTCGATGTTCCCGGCAACAAAGTCAGGATCGGCGAGAATGCGCTTGTGCAGCGGGATCGTGGTCTTGATGCCTTCGATCACGAACCCCTCGAGCGCGCCCTGCATCCGCGCGATGGCTTCGGCGCGGTCAGCTCCGTGGGCGATCAGCTTGGCGACGAGCGAGTCGTAATAGGGCGGCACCACCGCGTCGGCGTATGCTGCGGTATCCACGCGAATCCCCGGACCGCCCGGGACACGAAACGCGGTGATGCGTCCCGCGGAGGGCGTGAACGTTTCGGGATCCTCCGCGTTGATGCGGCACTCCATCGCGTGGCCGCGAAACTCGACCGGGCCCAGGACATCCTCCAGGCGCTCCCCGGCTGCCAGTCGGATCTGAGATTTCACGAGGTCAATGCCTGTCACCATCTCGGTCACCGGGTGCTCCACCTGTATTCGGGCGTTCATCTCGATGAAATAGAGTTCGCCTGACGGATCCCGCAGAAACTCAACCGTCCCGGCGCTCGAATACCCAACCTTGCGAAGAGCCTCGACCACCTGCCTGCCTATACGCTCGCGAGTCTCTTGATCGACGCCCATCGAAGGAGATTCCTCCAATACTTTCTGGTGACGACGCTGAAGCGAACATTCGCGCTCGCCTAGATGGATCACATTGCCGTGCCGATCGCCCAGCACCTGGAACTCAATGTGCCGGGGGCGCTCGATGAGCTTTTCCATGTAGACATTCGGGCTGCCAAACGCTTGCTCGGCCTCGGCGCGCGCCGTCTGGAAGGCCGGAATCAATTCTCGCTTGCTGCGCACCACGCGCATTCCCCGCCCCCCGCCGCCCTCAGAGGCCTTGATCATCAGCGGCAGCCCGATTTCTCCGGCCACCCGCCGCGCAGCAGCTTCGTCCGGCACCACGCCCGCGCTGCCGGGTACGACTGGAAGTCCAGCGGCCGCCATCTCGGAGCGTGCCCGGTCTTTCTCGCCCATCATGCGGATCACCTCCGGCGAGGGCCCGATAAAGGTGATGTGCGAGGCTTCGCAAACCTCGGCGAAATTGGCATTTTCTGAAAGGAATCCGTAGCCAGGATGAATCGCATCCACATTTGCGATCTCCGCTGCGCTGATTACGTGGGGGATGTTCAGGTAACTCTCCCCGCTTCGCGGGGGGCCGATACAGATCGCCTCGTCTGCGAACCGGACGTGCAAAGCGTGGCGGTCCGCTTCGGAATAAACCGCGACCGTGGGGACGCCGAGTTCCTTGCAGGCGGCCAGAATGCGCAACGCAATCTCGCCGCGATTGGCGATCAGAATTTTTCGGAACATAGCGTTTGGAGTGTGCGTTCCGTGCAGCAGGTGAGGGCGATCATCGTCTTTTCGGTCGGCGGTTCGCCCGGAATCACTTCTTGCCGTGCAGTCGGATGCCGAAGAGCGTTTCGCCATATTCGACGGGCTGCGCGTTTTCGACGAAGATTCGCGCGATCTCGCCTGCTACGTCCGATTCGATCTCGTTCATCAGCTTCATCGCTTCGATGATGCAGAGCACCTGACCCGGCTCCACGCGATCACCAATGGCGACAAACGGCTTTGCGTTGGGGCTCGGAGCTGCATAGAACGTTCCTACAATCGGAGACTTCACCAGGTGGAGATCCTCATCGACGCCAGGGGGTCCTCCCCCTTGCTCTCTCGCGCCCGGAGCAAGCGCCGGCGGCATAACGCCATGCGCCGACGATGGGCGAGTGGCCACCGCCTCGCCCGCCGCGACCGGCCGAAACGCTCCCGCGGGAGGCGCTGGCGCTCGCCTCAGGCGAATGTGAACGCCGCCGCGCTGATACTCGAATTCCTCGAGTCCATGGCTTTGCATGAACGCGAGGAGGCGCTCCACTTCCGCTAGGTCAACTCCGCTCACTTGCATCCGAGCGTCTGATTCCGGTTTCGATTTTTTTGCCATTTAGAGTTCGAGAAAATCCCGAGAAGCAGTTGTCAGGTCGACTGCGCCCTGCGCTGTAACCACGACATCGTCCTCGATGCGAATGCCCCCCAAGCCCTCCAGGTAGACACCCGGCTCGATCGTCACAACCATCCCTTCTTGAAGAACCGTATCGTCGCCCTTGCCGAGCCGGGGCGTTTCATGCACTTCCAGGCCCAGGCCGTGTCCGGTGCTATGCGTAAAATATCGGGCGAGACCCCGCCGCCTCAAGGCGCGCCGCGCAGCCCGGTCTACGTCGCCTGCTCTTGCGCCCGGCCGGATGGTGCGCCTAGCCGCCTCCTGTGCCTCCAGAACTGCGGCATACAGGCGCCGGACCCTTCCCGGCGCGCGACCCAGGAACACGGTGCGCGTCAGGTCGCTGCAGTAACCGCGGAGTATAGCACCGTGGTCGAGGACGACCAACTCGTTTTTCCTGAGTGGCTTGGCGGTAGGACGCGCATGCGCCCAGGCGGATCGCGCCCCAGATGCCACGATCGTTTCGAACGCCGGCCCGCTCCCGCCGCGACGTTTGATTTGGTACTCGATTTCTGCGGCTAGATCGAGTTCGGTTACCCCCGGTCGCACCATGCGCACCACTCCCGCGAAGATGCCGCTGATCAGTTTTGCCGAATCACGCATGGCCGCCAACTCTTGTGCATCCTTGCGCGCGCGGAGTTTCTCCACCGCGTTGTCGTCGGTAACCCACGTTACCCGCTCACCGCGCCCGGCCCGCAGAGCGTTTTGCTGCGCCACGGTGATGTGTTCTGCGGACCAAGCCACACGCTGGAGCCCGCCCAGTGCGTCTCCCACGGCTCGAAGCAGGCCCCGCTTAGCGATGCGCACCCGCGCGCCGGAAACCTCCTCTCGGGCCTGAAACGTGTACCGGCTGTCGGTAAAGAGGGTTGCCTTGGACTCATCGACGAGCAATAACCCTGAGCTGCCCGAGAAACCGCAGAGGTAACGGACATTAGGGAGGTGAGAGACTAGAAGTGCGTTTGCGCGGAGACCGGAAAGGGAAAGCCGGAGCCGGTCCAATCGCCCTACGAACCCGCTCCGGCCTGGATTTTGATGTCCCGACTTCACCGCCACGTCATGCAGCCGATTTCTCCAAGTTCACCGCCCTCGGCTAGCTCGGCAATATCCGCGGCGTCAGGAAGAACAGAAGCTCCTGAGAGTTCGAGCTAACCGTTTTATGCTTGAATAGGTTACCAAGCAGCGGGATACTGCCGACGAACGGCACTTGATCCACGGAAGTTCTCTGATTCGTCACGATAATCCCGCCAATCACAACCGTGGCACCGTCGTTCACCGTGACCTTGGTCTCAGCCGACTGCGTATCGATCGCGGGAATGCCCTGAACGCGAGGGATCGCCTGGTCGATTTGATCGTTTTGCACGGTCACGTCCATGTAAACGGTGCCGTCCGCCGTGATCTGCGGCGTCACGTTTAGCTCGAGCACGGCGTCCACGAATTGCACCGAAACCGTGTTGTTGACGATCGTTTGAACCGGAATTTTCGTCCCCTGTTTCACGGTAGCCTTTTCGTTGTTCTGCGTGATCACCTTCGGCTTTGAGAGCAGTTTTCCAACGCCACGACTCTCCGCCGCCGTGATGATCATGTCCAACGCGAAGTTCGACGAGCTGAAGTTGTACGCAATGCCGCTAGTCGGCGCCCCCACTGGCAAATTCGACATCAAGGGTATCTGTCCACTGGTGGGGGTGCCTCCGCCGCCCACGATCACCGGAGGAGCTGGAAGTGGCGGGGA
>DATLWP010000039.1:0-4096 GCA_035576265.1 Candidatus Polarisedimenticolia bacterium | reverse complement strand
CTTACTGAGCAGACGATCCACTATCCCGCTGCCCATCACTCCCAGTCCCACGAATCCAAGGTTGGCCATAAGTTCTAATCTCCTAACAGCGGCGGATGCCGGGAATACTAGGATTCGCGATCAGACGGAGCGTTCTCCATCACGCAGATTGACGCGAGCTCCGCTTGGAATCCTATCAAGAGCCTATTTTTCAGGGCAAGAAACGGAGAGAAACGCAGGCGTCACTTAATCGAAACCGTTTTGACATTCGTGAATTCGCGGATTCCGTGTGCGCCCAGCTCCCGGCCGTAACCCGACCGCTTGACACCGCCAAACGGGACTCGGGGATCGGAAGCGACCATTTGGTTGATAAAGACCATTCCGGCTTCGAGTTCGCCAATGAAGCGCTGCTGTTCCGTCGCGTCGTTCGTCCAGGCACTGGCCCCCAATCCAAACCGAGTGTCATTGGCGACGCGGATCGCCTCGTCAATATCCTGCACGCGGAAAAGGGAGGCCACAGGGCCAAACAGCTCCTCGGTATAGGCTGGAGAATTCCGGGGAACGTGAGTCAAGACGGTGGGGAGATAAAAATTACCGAGCATGTTCGCCGGCGCTCCGCCCGTCAAAAGGCGAGCGCCCGCCGCGACGGTGTTTCGCACGTCGGCGTGCAGGGCAGTCACTGCATCTGCCGAAGCCAGGGGCCCGACATCAATCTCCTCGTCAAAGGGATCGCCCAGTTTCAATGCTTGCATCTGCTCTACGAATCTTCGTTCAAAATCATCGGCGATCTTTTCGGCGATGATAAAGCGCTTTGCGGCGATGCAGGACTGGCCGTTGTTCAAGATTCGCGCCTTGACGGCGGTCGCCACGGCTTCCTCCAGATTTGCGCTCGGCATCACAATAAAGGGGTCGCTGCCGCCCAATTCGAGCACAACCTTCTTAATTCTCTTCGCCGCCCCCGCCGCCACACTCACGCCGGCCATTTCACTTCCGGTCAGAGTCGCGGCCGCGACTCGGGGATCATTGAGAATTCCATCGACCTTGTCCGAACCGATCAAAAGCGTCTGAAACACGCCTTCCCAGAAGCCGGCCCGCAGAAGAATCTCCTCGATTTTGAGGGCACACTGCGGGACGTTCGAAGCATGCTTCAGCAGCCCGACGTTTCCCGCCATCAAGCCTGGCGCGACAAAGCGAAAAACCTGCCAGAACGGAAAGTTCCAAGGCATGACCGCCAGGATGATTCCGAGCGGCTGGTAGCGGACGTAGCTGCGGCTTGCGCTCGTCTCGATAACTTCATCGGCGAGAAAACGCTCGGCGTTCTCCGCGTAATATCTGCAGGCCGAGGCGCACTTCTTTGCCTCGTCAACCGCCGACCGGTATGTTTTGCCCATTTCCGTCGTCATCAGGCGGGCAAGGTCGTTTCTCTCTTGTTCCAAGATATCGGCAGTTTTCGTCATCCTGCGCGCGCGCTCGGCGAACGTGAGCCTGCGGAATTTGGGAAAGATATCCGCGGCGCGCTGCATTCGAGCTTCGATCTCAGAATCCGAAAGCGGCTTGAATGTCTTCAGAGTCTTCCCCGTTGCGGGATTGACCGTCGCGATGGGCATCTCGAATCGTCCTCCAAAGGGACTGGTTGTGAGCGCACGCGCCGCGTGGCTTAGCAGCTAGCTCCGTGGACCGTCGCTTACGCTTTGCATTCTATCGCGCGCCGTCGCCATCCTCGCGCAGATCGTCAAGAGAGCTGTCCACTTCCTCGATCATGGCCGAGGCTGTCCTCGGCAAGATCAGGCCGTCGTGCAGCGCCCCTTCGATGGAACTCTTCTCCGCGGCCTTCAAGCGGGAGCGCGCATGGCGAACTTCTCGCCGAATGCGATCCTCGTTGCGGCGCGAGACGTTCTGCATCTCCTGCTGCACGATGATGAGCCGTTCGTCGAGTTCGCCGCGAAGCAGTTCGTAGGCGGGCGGGGAAATCCGGTCTGTCTTCAACAGGTCGTCAAGCTGCGCTTGCGCCGAAAGAATCGCCGAGTGGCGCACGCGGGCGCGGTCGTATTCATCTTCCTCGAAGGACGCGATTCCCAACCAGCGCAGCAGCGGCCGAATCATCATGCCCTGACAGACGATCGTGACCGCGACCACTCCAAATGTCATCGCCAAAATCTGGCTACGGAATGGAAAATTCGTCGGCAAACCGAGAGCCAACGCCAGCGACAATGCTCCGCGCAACCCTCCCGCCACCAGCAAGTGTTGCCATCGCAGCGGAATCTTGTCTGTGACGGCGTTGGAAACCGGGGCCAGCAGGTAGACCGATAACACGCGCCCGAGCAGCACCGCGCCGAGCGCCAGCAGAGCTGGGCGCCATGCCTGCGCCAAATCCCCGATGCGCAATTGCAGTCCGATCAGCAGGAACAGGATCGAATTGATCACGAACGAAACGTATTCCCAGAAGGACCAGAGCGAGACGCGTGTGTGTGCGCTCATGCCCACCCGCGCCCCGTAGTTGCCGATCATGAGCCCGGTCGTCACCACGGCGATCACGCCAGAGAGATGCAGGGACTGTGCGGCTAGGTAGGAACCGTAAGCCGCGATCGTCGTCAGGGTGATCTCGATTTGCGGATCGTCAATTCCCCCGGTGATCTTGCTGATCGTGAGCCCGAGAGCCACACCAAGGGCCACTCCACCCAGCACCGTCACCAAGAACTCTTGGATGCCGGCCCCCACACCCAAACCGCCCTTCACGGCCGCGCCCACCAGAATCCCGAACAGTACGGCCGCAGTCCCGTCGTTCAGCAAGCTTTCGCCTTCGACAATCACTTCGAGTCGCTTGGGAACCGCGACGCTCCGGAAAATTCCCAGCACCGACACGGGATCCGTGGGAGCCACGATCGCACCAAACACCAACGCCGCGGCGAGGGGCAGTCCGACGGTCCAATGCACCGCGAAAGCCGTGATGAAGGCCGCCACGAATACGCCCATCGTCGCCAACAGCAGGATTGGCACCAGATTCTCGCGCAGGTGCCGGAGCTGAATTTTCAGGCTGCCTTCGAAGAGAAGTGGCGGAAGAAACACGATCAACGCCGCGTCCGGCGTCAGCCAGTTCGGCCGTTGCTGGATCAGTTCGTCGACCAACGGAAGATGGACGGAGACAAGCACGAGCCCGCCCACAACCAGCGCCACTGTGTACGGGATGCGCAGGCGCGCGGTGATCACCGCGACCACGGACGCAGCCAGCAGGAGCAGAAGCAGGAATTCGACGGTGCTGAAGGTGGTCATATTTCCGTCTGAGTCTCAGCGCAAACGATCCTGAATCGCCATTTCCCGCACTATATAAGGACCGTACAGGTTGCCGGCGAACCGTGTGCTTCGAAATTGCTCGCCGCCTGAGCAAAATCTACTACACTTCAACCGCGAGTGGCATCGTAATGGAATTAAGGTGGCGGCTCAACTCCGTAGAGTCGAGTGTCGACTCGATCGACATGTAATCGGGTCACGGAAGCCGGTTAAGTTGGCCGCTTGGGGGTGCGAATCATGAGCGCAAATTTGTACAGCAAGATGCTCGTTAGCCCCATCGACACTCCTGGCTTCTCCGAGATGATCGAGAGGAGCCGCAAAGTCACGGCAGAAATAGGTAAGCTGCGGAATCCCCTAAGTGCTTTGAGGCGCGTAGCTGAGGAAAGCTAGCGTCGAGACCGCAATCCTAGCAAGCGAATCGGAAAAATTTCGAGTCGTTTAGCTTCTCCGGCCAGATCGCCCACCGCGCAAGGCTACCTGGCGACTCCCCTAGCGCCGCCTTTTCGATAATTTAAGAGACCTTGTGACAAATCCGGCGGCGTTCCTAAAACACCGGCGTGCGCAGCGACCTTGTGCGAACGAATCATGCTTACGTCGTGCAACGATGTGCTACAGTGAGGCGATGCCGATGCGATCATTCACAGCCGTCTGTGGACTCACGCCGCAGTTCCGTCGCAGGCCTTCGGCGTTGCGAACGAAGCTCTTTTGGGGCCCGTAGCTCAGCGGTTAGAGCAGCGGACTCATAATCCGTTGGTCCAAGGTTCGAATCCTTGCGGGCCCACCATGTGTTTTTCATGTACTATGCAACTTTGGGTCAGGGTGGCACTTC
>DATLWP010000038.1:0-10554 GCA_035576265.1 Candidatus Polarisedimenticolia bacterium | reverse complement strand
TTCCCAAGTGAATTGAAAGCAGAACCACACGAAGACGAGAGCGTCGGTTTGGCGGCGGATGCCAGCGAACCGGCGAATCCGGAGGTTGAGCCAGTGGTAGTGGCCCCCGCTCCGGAAGATCTTGCCCAGAATGCGGCGACTACGACGGGAGGGGACGCTATTCCGCTAGTCACGCAGGCAGAAGAGGCAACACCGACAGAAGACGCTGCGGTAACGCCAGCACCAGTGCCGACGCCCATGCCTACATCCGAACGCATGCCACCGGCCCTGGCGTCGCCTGCCTTGCCCGCAACGCCGAGGCCGATGGACCAGCCGGCAGGCCAAGCTGTTGCCGAGGCGTTCGATCAGTCAAGATTTGTAGGACTCAAGCTGACCGGGCAGTCAGCCGGTCCGATTTCCCAGCCCCCTAGGCAGGTTACCAGCCATGCGTCTCTCGCGATGCTGATCACGATGCTCGCGCTCGTGTCACTTGCTACCGGGTGGGCAGCGGGACGGGGAGCGTTCAATGGGATCTTAGCGAAGGTCCACGCGATGGCATCCGGTAAAAGTGCTGAAGTTCCGAACCTTGAAGCATCTTCCGCTGCGCCAATCGTGCCTGACTACGAACGCCAAGATACGAACGCAAAGAAGCTGCGCTCAGCCGTTACTTCGAGTGCTCCGACTCCCACCACCAAGCAGATGACGCAAGGAAACATGGCCGCGAATCAAGCTCCACAACCGCAGGGCGAACGCATGGCGTTCCAGGCCGCGTACTCAACTCCTACGGTCCACAGGGCCGGATATGCGGACAGTTCGGATGAAGGGGTCCCTCTCCGTGCCGGGGACTTGCGCGGCCCTGCGAGTATCTCGCCGCTGGCGGGGCCGATGAATCCCGCCGGTTCGATTCCGCCGCCGCAGGTGGAACCGCAACGCACGGTCCTGAAACCTGCGGAGTTGATCCATCGTGTTGACCCCGTTTACCCGACAATTGCCAGGGAGCAACGGATCGAGGGTACCGTTAAGCTCCACGTGAAGATCGGCCTGGATGGAACCGTGCAAAATGTCGAAACGCTGAGCGGACCGCCGCTGCTAACCAAGGCGGCTGTCAGCGCGGTCCGCCAGTGGCGCTACAGGCCGATGATGCTCAACGGCGCGCCCGTCGAAGCCGACTACGAAGTCAACATGGTGTTTAAGCTTTCGGCCTCATCACAGTAGAGACCTGTCCCATCTATGGTAGGTTGCACGCCGCAGAACTCCTGACGGTTCCCATGCATTGCCCATATAACGCAGGCCCTGTGTCTCCGGGGCGCGTCGCCATTACATAGCAGCGGGTTATAATGGAGTTGCTCTCCACTTCGGATGAACAGCTAGCATGAAAGCCTTTCAATCAGGTCCCTCGGGTGCAAGTTTCAGGAGATCCGAGCGGCTCGGACGATCGACGATGGCTGACGGGTCCGGCCTGGAAAAGCCGAAGAATGCCTGGACGCTCTTACCGGATGTTTGGGCGTTGATCAAGCCGCGAGGGGGGATTTTGGCCATTGGTCTGGCCCTCATCGTCATCAACCGTCTTTCCGGGCTTGTGCTTCCTGCTTCCACGAAATACTTGATCGACGGTGTCATCCTCAAGCACCAAACTGGCCTGCTGACGCCGCTTGTGCTCGCGGTGGTTGCCGCAACGGCGATGCAGGGCCTGACGTCGTATTCCCTAATCCAACTCCTTTCGAAATCCTCACAACGGATGATTGCGGGACTGCGCGTCAAGGTGCAGGCGCACATCGGGCGTTTGCCGGTGGCGTTTTACGACGCAAACAAGAGTGGTGCGCTCGTCTCGCGCATCATGAGCGACGTCGAGGGTGTCCGAAACCTGGTCGGAACCGGCCTCGTCGAGTTCGTCGGAGGAATACTGACCGCCGTCTTCGCGCTCGCGTACCTTCTGCGCGCGAGCGTCACGATGACCGCCGTGGCGTTCGCAGTCATCCTCGTCTTTGGCGTAGGCCTGAGAAAGGCCTTCAAGGTTATCCGCCCGATCTACCGCGCACGCCCGAAAATCAACGCCGAAGTGATCGGGCGGCTCACGGAATCGCTCGGCGGGGTGCGCGTCGTGAAGGGCTACCACGCCGAAGAGCGGGAGGAGAAGGTATTCGAGGCTGGCGTGGGCCGGCTGCTGGACAATGTGCTGAAAACGCTGACCGCGACGTCCCTCATGAGCTCCTCAGCCATCGTGCTGATGGGAGTTGCCAGCGCGGCGATCATGTTTCTCGGCGCGCACACGATTCTTTCTGGTGCGATGACGCCAGGCGGCTTTGTATCCTATCTGGCTTTTCTCGCGATGCTCATTGCGCCGGTCACTCAGATCGTCGGAATCGGCCCCCAGATCACGGAGGCGCTCGTCGGTCTCGAACGCACGCGCGAAATCTTGAATGAGAGGCGGGAGGATGAAACTCCAGGGCGCGACGTCCGGCTTTCCCGCATCGACGGCCGAGTGGTTTTTGAACACGTGGATTTCGCCTACGACCCCGGCAAGCCGGTGCTCCACGACGTCCGCTTCGAATCGGAACCCGGCACCGTGACAGCATTTGTCGGACCGTCCGGCGCCGGGAAGTCGACGATCATCGGACTCGTCGCCGCGTTCTACGTGCCTACGTCCGGCCGCGTGCTGGTCGATGGGATCGATCTCGCGAAAGTGCGCCTCGATTCTTATCGCACGCAGCTCGGGGTCGTTCTGCAGGAGACGTTCTTGTTTGACGGCACGATTCGCGAGAATGTCGCTTTCGCCCGCCCTGACGCTTCGGATATGGAAATCCTCGCCGCGTGTCGGATCGCGCGCGTGGACGAATTCGCCGAGTCATTCGAGAAGAAATACGACACGCTCGTCGGCGAACGGGGCGTAAAGCTTTCGGGCGGCCAGAAGCAGCGGGTCTCGATCGCCCGCGCCATTCTGGCGGACCCGCGCATCCTGATTCTTGACGAGGCCACATCGAGCCTCGATTCCGAATCGGAAGCCCTGATTCAAGAGGGACTCCGTTACCTTATGCGCGGGCGGACGACTTTTGTGATCGCGCACCGCTTATCCACGATACGGCGCGCCGATCAAATCCTGGTAGTCGAGTCGGGGCGGATTATAGAGCGCGGCAACCACGAATCGCTGTACGCCGCACGAGGCCGCTATTACGACCTCTACACCAAGCAGCACGGCGTCGAGATGAATCTCTTCCTCGCTCCCGGCGAAGGAGGAACCGAGGCGGAGGAACCGGGGGCCTCCGCTGCTGAAGCCCCTTCCGCGGGCCCGGACGATTCGGCTCTCCCCGACGCCATCCGACTGATTCGGCAGCGAGGAACCTAAGCGCGAAGCCTTCAACCGCGTGCGTCCCTGCCGGAATAGAGGGCACCCTGCCCTGGCCCGCCCTTCGGAGCTCGTCAACTCCGAAAAACCCGCTGGTTCCGATTTACGCGGAGGCGATCGGGCGTATATAATGGCGTTACGCGCGTATCGAGAGCGCAGAAGTGTACCCCAACGACGACTCCCTGAGGGGATCGGAACCTGGGGAGGGCGAGTTCAACGGACGCAGCCTGGCAGCGCAAGATTGCCATCAGACTTGGGCTGCGGGGAACCGCAACATCAAGAAGCAGGAAAAGATGACATCATCGTACCCTTTTCGAGGTCTACCTGCAGCCCGAGGGCTGTATAGCCCGCTGCACGAGCACGATAACTGCGGCGTCGGATTCGTCGCAAACATCGAAGGGCAAAAGTCTCACGACATCGTGCTAAAGGGCATCCAGATCCTGATTAATCTCACGCATCGCGGCGCATGCGGCTGCGATCCGCAAACCGGCGATGGCGCAGGTATACTGATTCAGATTCCGCACTCCTTCTTCGAGCGCGAATGCGCGCAATTGGGCTTCACCCTTCCAGCGCCGGGCGAATACGGTGTCGGAATGGTGTTTCTGCCGGTGGATCCTCAGGAGCGAATCCTCTGCGAGGGCATCCTCGAAAAGAGGGCGAAAGAACACGGACTGACGGTGTTGGGATGGCGCGACACTCCGATCAATGGAGACACGATCGGGCGATTGGCGCGCAACACGCAGCCCTACATCGAACAGATCTTCATCCGGCGCGCGCCGGGCATGGATCAGGACGCACTCGAGCGCAAGCTTTACGTGATCCGCAAGCAGGCGGAAGCGATCGTGGCCGAGTCGGACATGAAGGAGAAGGAATTCTTCTACATCCCGTCGCTTTCGTCGCGCACGATCGTTTACAAGGGACTGTTGCTCGCACCGCAGATCACGCATTTCTACAGGGAGCTGTCGGATACGGAGGTGACCAGCGCGCTCTGTCTGGTCCATCAGCGGTTCTCGACCAACACGTTTCCGAGCTGGAAGCTGGCACACCCGTATCGCTACGTGTGCCACAACGGAGAGATCAACACGCTGCGCGGAAACATCAACTGGATGTACGCGCGCCAATCCGTGCTGGCTTCTCCCTTGTTCGGCGAGGACATCAAAAAGCTGCTGCCGATCGTTACCCCGGGCGGCAGCGATTCCGCGATGCTCGATAATGCCGTCGAGCTGCTGACGATGGCGGGACGCAGCCTCCCGCACGTGATGTCCATGCTGATCCCGGAAGCGTGGGATCACGATCCGACCATGCCCGAGGACGTCAAAGCATTCTACGAATACCACGCCTCGCTGATGGAGCCCTGGGACGGCCCCGCTGCCGTTGCCTTCACGGACGGCCGCGTGATCGGCGCGAAGCTCGATCGCAACGGGCTGCGCCCGGGCCGCTATATCGTTACGGCGGACGGCCTTGTAATCATGGCCTCGGAAGCCGGCGTGCTGCCGGTAAAGCCCGAAGAGGTGCGCATGAAGGGGCGACTCGCTCCGGGCCGCATGCTGCTGGTGGATACGGAACAGAAGCGCTTGATCTCGGACGAAGAAGTCAAAAAGCAACTTGCGAGCCGGCAGCCTTACGGCCAGTGGGTAAAAGAAAACCAGATCACTCTTGACGATCTGCCCACCCCGACGCGCGTCCAGCCCACGGACCACGAAACCATCCTGATGCGCCAGCGCGCGTTCGGCTACACGGACGAAGATCTGAAGACGGTCCTGCTGCCCGCTGCGTTGAAAGCGGAAGAGCCGGTCGGGTCCATGGGCATCGACACCCCGCTCGCCTGCCTTTCAGACAAGCCGCAACTCTTGTTCAGCTACTTCAAGCAGACGTTCGCCCAGGTAACGAACCCCGCGATCGATTCGATTCGCGAAGGCCTGGTCATGTCTCTGAACAGCTACATTGGCCGCGAGGGCAACATCCTCGAAGAAACGCCGAAGAACTGCCACACGCTGAAGCTGCGACATCCGATCATCTCCAACTGGAGACTCGAAAAGCTGCGCCGCGTGAGCTGGGGCGACTTCCTTGCCACTACGCTGTCCACCCTATTCCGCGTGGATTGGCAGGAGGAAGGGCTGGAGAGAGCGCTCGAGGCGCTGTGCCGCCGCGCCTCACTGGCGATCAAGTCCGGCTACACGTTGCTGATTCTCTCCGACCGTGGTGTGGATCATGAGTACGCGCCCATTCCCAGCCTGCTGGCGCTATCCGCAGTTCACAACCACCTCATCCGCGAAAAGACGCGCAATCAAGTGGCTTTGATCGTCGAGTCCGGCGAACCACGCGAGGTGATGCATTTCGCATTGCTCCTCGGCTACGGGGCCAGTGCCGTGAACCCCTATCTCGCCGTCGAAACGCTCGAGGACATGTATCGGGATGGCGCGTTTCCGTCCGATTACACGTGGGACAAGGTCTTCAAGAACTATATGAAGGCCGTCGACAAAGGCTTGCTCAAGACGTTTTCGAAGATGGGCATATCCACCCTGCAGAGTTATCAGGGAGCCCAGATCTTTGAGGCTATCGGGTTGAACCGGTCGCTCGCCGAACGCTATTTTACCGGCACACCCTCGCGAATCGAGGGCGTCAGCATGGAAGTGCTGGCCCGCGAAGCTCTGATGAAGCACTGGTTCGCGATGCAGCCGCCGACCGAGTCCGAAGCGGAGCTTCGGATCGGCGGTGAATATCAGTACAGGGTTCGCGGCGAGCGCCATCTGCTGAACCCTATGACCGTGAGCAAGCTGCAGCACGCCGTGCGGCAGAAGAAGATGGAAACGTTCGAAGAGTTCGCGAAAATTGTGAACGAGCAGAACCGCGATTACCTGATGCTGAGGGGCATGCTCGATCTCAAGCCCGCGGGCCCGCCAGTTCCGATCGAAGACGTGGAGCCTGCTTCCGAGATCGTGAAGCGGTTTGCCACTGGCGCGATGTCATTCGGCTCGATCAGCAAAGAAGCGCACGAGACGCTGGCGATCGCCATGAACCGCATCGGCGGAAAGTCGAACACTGGCGAGGGCGGCGAGGAGGACAGCCGCTTCAAACCCGACCCAAACGGGGACTTGCGGCGAAGCGCAATCAAACAAGTGGCCTCGGCCCGCTTCGGCGTGACGACCAACTACCTAGTGAATTCGGACGACTTGCAGATCAAGATCGCGCAGGGCGCCAAGCCGGGCGAAGGCGGTCAGTTGCCCGGCCACAAGGTGGATAAGGTTATCGCTCGCGTGCGCCACTCGATTCCCGGCGTGGGCTTGATATCGCCGCCGCCGCATCACGACATTTACTCCATTGAGGATTTGGCTCAGCTCATCCATGACCTTAAGAATGCCAATCCCCGGGCGCGCATCTCGGTGAAGCTCGTGGCCGAGGTCGGTGTCGGAACGGTGGCGGCCGGTGTGGCAAAGGCCCATGCAGACGTGATCTTGATCAGTGGATACGACGGCGGGACGGGCGCTTCACCTATCAGTTCCATCCGTCATGCCGGGATTCCATGGGAGCTTGGGCTTTCGGAAACCCAACAGGTGTTGGTGCTCAACGACTTGCGCAGCCGCGTGCGGTTGCAAGTCGACGGCAAACTGCAGACCGGGCGGGATGTGGCGATTGCGGCGCTGCTCGGAGCCGAAGAGTTCGGATTTTCGACGGCGCCGCTCATCTCGATGGGCTGCATCATGATGCGCAAGTGCCATCTGAACACCTGCCCCGTGGGCATCGCAACGCAAGATCCGGAACTCCGCAAGAAGTTCCAGGGGCAGCCCGAGCACGTGATCAACTACTTTTTCTTTGTGGCCGAAGATCTGCGCAAGATCATGGCTGAGCTTGGCTTCCGGACTGTGAACGAAATGGTCGGACGGGTCGATTGCCTGGCCCAACGAACCGATGTGGAGCACTGGAAAGCCAAGGGGATCGACCTGTCCGCGATTCTGCACGACCCGCCCGTGCCGAGCCACGTGGGGCGCCGCTGCACGCAGGCGCAGGATCACGGCCTGCAGGAAGCCCTCGACTGCAAACTGATCGAGATGACGCAGGAAGCTCTCGAAAATCGCACGCCCGTCTCGCTGAGCATGCCAATTCGCAATATTCACCGTACCGTCGGCACGATGTTGAGCGGCGAGATCGCGCGGCGCTACGGCTCCGCGGGCCTGCCGGACGATACGGTTCGCATCCAGTTTACGGGTTGTGCGGGACAGAGTTTCGGCGCCTTCCTGGCCCCGGGAGTCACGCTTACGCTTGAAGGGGACGCCAACGACTACGTCGGTAAAGGCCTCTCGGGCGGAAGGCTGATCATCTACCATGCGCGCAAATCCGAATTCGTGCCAGAAGAAAACATTCTGATCGGCAACGTTTGCCTCTACGGTGCGACCAGCGGCGAAGCCTTCTTCGGCGGCATGGCAGGGGAGCGATTTGCGGTGCGTAACTCGGGCGCCACGGCTGTCGTCGAGGGCGTGGGCGATCATGGCTGCGAGTACATGACGAACGGGCTGGTAGTCGTGCTGGGACAAACGGGCCGAAACTTCGCGGCTGGGATGACGGGCGGCATCGCTTACGTCTTGGATCGCCTCGGAGACTTTGCCTCGGTACGCTGCAACCACACCGAGGTGGATCTCGAACCTGTGACGGATCAGAAGGATATCGAGACCCTATACCAGTTGATCTCGCGGCACGGCGAGTTCACCGGCAGTCCACAGGCGAAGTGGATTCTCGAAAACTGGGAGAAGACGCTCCCTAAATTCGTCAAGGTTTTCCCGCACGAATACAAGCGCGTTCTGGGGATTCCACGGGTTCCCACGGGCCTGCTGGCGGCGCATTCCGGGAAACAATCGGGCGGGCAGGTAATCCATGGGTAAGGTCACCGGCTTCAAGGAATACGCGCGCGAGATGCCGCAGCGGCGTCCGGTCGAGGAGCGCATCAAGGATTATTTGGAGGTGTACCAGCCGTTCCCGGAAGAAAGCGTGCGGACGCAGGCGGCGCGCTGCATGGATTGTGGCGTTCCTTTTTGCCACACGGGGTGTCCGGTCAACAACATCATTCCCGACTGGAACGATTTGGTCTATCACGAACGCTGGAAGGACGCGATTCGGGTCCTCCATTCCACAAACAATTTCCCCGAATTTACCGGGCGCATCTGCCCCGCGCCGTGTGAAGCTGCCTGCGTGCTCGGCATCAACGAGCCTCCAGTGACGATCAAGGTGATCGAGAAGGCGATCGTGGAGCGCGCATGGCAGGAGGGGTGGATCAGACCTGAACCGCCGGAGGCTCGCACCGGGAAGAAAGTGGCTGTCGTCGGATCGGGTCCGGCGGGGCTTGCGGCTGCCCAGCAGTTGAACCGCGCAGGCCATTGGGTGACGGTCTTCGAGAAGGCCGACCGCATTGGCGGCCTTCTGCGCTACGGCATACCGGACTTCAAACTCGAGAAACATGTTCTCGATCGGCGACTCGAGCAGATGGCCGCAGAGGGCGTGCGATTCGAGGCTCGCGCGCACATTGGAGTCAGCGTGCCCGCGGAAGATCTGCGCAAAGAATACGACGCGATCTTGCTAGCTGGCGGCGCTGAGAGCCCCCGCGACCTGAAGGTTCCCGGGCGCGAGCTCAAAGGGATCCACTTTGCCATGGAGTTCCTTCCGCAGCAGAACAAGCGCAACGCGGGTGACCGAGTTCCGGATCAAATCCTGGCAACAGGCAAGCGCGTGGTGATTATCGGTGGCGGCGATACCGGTGCGGACTGTCTCGGCACCTGCCACCGCCATGGGGCAAAGTCCATACTTCAGTTCGAGATCATGCCGCTGCCTCCGCAAGAAAGGGCTGCAAGCACACCTTGGCCGCTGTGGCCGCTTCAGCTGCGCACGGAGAGCTCGCACGAGGAGGGCGGTGTGCGAGATTGGGCTGTTGGGACAACGAGCTTCACCGGTGATGATAAAGGCCACGTGAAGCGACTGCATGCCGTTCGCGTCGGTGCTCCGCCCAAGTTTGAACCACTTCCAGGAACCGAATTCACCTTGGATGTGGACCTCGTCCTGCTCGCGTTGGGTTTCACGGGCCCGGTAAGAACTGGGATGATCGAGCAGTTGGGCGTGGACCTGGATGCTCGCGGAAATATCGCCACACATGGGAATTACATGAGCTCTGTCCCGGATGTCTTTGCGGCCGGCGATATGCGCCGCGGCCAATCGCTGGTCGTCTGGGCCATTTCAGAAGGCCGCAACGCTGCAAGAGCTATCCACAACCACCTCTCAAATAGGGTTCACTTCGAATAGATCCCTCGCTCCCAATTCAATCAAGTGGAACCGGGCAGCCAGTCCAGTCTGGTCTGACCTGCGGCCTCTGTGCAGTCGGTAAGTCTTGATTTGGCGGGACGAGGTGTGACGGCGGTGAGGATCGAAGAGGCTGCATGTCCGAGATAGCAAGCGACCTTTTTTGCGCTGGCGCTGCAACCGACGGCCTGCCACCAGTTCAGCGTAGCTGGGCCATGATCACTTATTCGATCGGGCTCAGCATGTCGGTGCTCGATGGCAACATCGCCAACACGGCATTGCCGGCGATAGCCAAACAACTCCACGCCAGCCCGGCCGACTCGATCTGGGTGGTTAACGCCTTCTTGCTGGCCGTTGCGATCTGCGTGGTGCCTCTTTCTTCGCTGGTCGATATCATCGGGTACAAGCGCGTTTATCAAGCGGGTCTGGCCATATTCACGATCGCGTCCGCCGGCTGCTCTCTTCCGCATTCGCTGCAGACGCTGGTTCTCGCGCGTATTCTGCAAGGGGTCGGAGCAGCTTGCATCTGGAGTGTGTCGGCGGCGGTGATGCGATATACCTACCCCCGCGCGCTGCTAGGGCACGGGATCGGATTGGGGGGTATCGTCGTTTTCACGTCCGCAGCCGCCGGCCCGAGTATCGCCTCCGGCATACTCGCGATCGCTTCGTGGCACTGGCTGTTCGCGATCAACATCCCTTTCGGCCTGCTTTCGCTTAGCCTGTCCGAGCGCCATCTGGCGCCTGCCGAGGGCACGTGTCATCGCTGGGATCTTTGGAGCGCGGCATTGAATGCAGTAACTGTGACGCTTTTGATCACTGGGATCGACGGTCTTGGCCGCACGGGAAACGGCAGAGCCGTGGCAACCGAACTTGTTGGCGCGCTGGTGGGAGGTGTCCTGCTAGTGCGCCGGCAAATTTCGCTTACCGTCCCGATGCTGGCGATTGATCTA